>JBOIBL010000157.1:0-2159 GCA_050739495.1 Gammaproteobacteria bacterium
CAGGCAGGTAGATATCACATGACGCAGACTGTCTATTCGCGTATCGCCGGAACCGGCCTGGGTTTGCCCGAGCGCATCCTGAGCAATCAGGATCTGGAAAAGATGGTAGACACCACCGACGAATGGATCCGCACCCGCACCGGCATTGAGCGCCGCCATATCGCAGCCGAGGGTGAGACCAACCTGGATTTTTGTGAACAGGCTGCACGCAATGCGATGCAGGCAGCAGGAGTGGGACCGCAGGATATCGATCTGGTCATCGTCGGTACCACCACACCGGATCAGGTGTTTCCCAACATGGGATGTCTGTTGCAACGCCGCCTTGGCATACACGGCCCGATGGCTTTCAGTCTGGAAGCCGCTTGCGCAGGTTTTATCTATGCGCTCGATATCGCCGACAAATTCATCCGCACCGGGAGCGCAAAGTGCGCGCTGGTAGTCGGTGGCGAGACGCTCTCAAGGATGACGGATTACACTGATCGCGGCACCTGTATCCTGTTCGGTGACGGTGCTGGGGCGGTGATACTTCAGCCTTCAGAAGAGCCGGGAATCCTTTCCACGCATGTGCATGCGGACGGTCAGTATGCCGATATGCTGTATTTCCCTTCGGGCGTCTCGAAAGGATTCAACGACCTGAAATCCGGCAAGGACTTTATCCAGATGAAGGGTAACGAAGTCTTCAAGGTCGCGGTGCATAAACTCGGCGATATCGTCATCGAAGCGCTGGAAGCGAACCGGCTGACTGGAGACGACATTGATTGGCTGATCCCGCATCAGGCGAATCTGCGCATCATCGAGGCAACCGCCCGCAAGCTCAAGATGCCCATGGACCGGGTGATCCTCACCATCCAGGAACACGGCAACACTTCGACTGCATCGGTGCCGATGGCGCTGGATGTGGCAGTGCGGGATGGCCGGGTCAAACGCGGTCAGACCATCCTGCTGGAAGCATTTGGTGGTGGATTTACCTGGGGCGCTGCGCTGATCAGGTACTGATTGCAAGCGGACTGCCAGAATTGCAGGTCCGGTGGTAGCTGTCGAGCCAATTATGCAACCACGAAAAAAGGGAGGGCAAAGCCCTCCCTTTTTATTGCCTCATGCAAATACTGCCAGTGTTACATGGTTACCGGCTTCACGCTGACCGGTTCCCCGACCATGAGTGTCGGCGCACCTGCGGCATAGGCAGCCTTGTTGTAAGCCGGTACGTCGGTCTGCAATATCGCGTTGAATTGCGAGAGTGCCCCCGTCAGTTTTGCAGAAAGCTCGCTGCCGGTTTCCGCAACTGCCGGCGGGTACGGCTGCGGATCACCGAGGTAGGCATACATCATGTATTGCAAGGAATCATCCAGACTTTGCAGATAATGGATGTCATCCTCGATGGCATCGTGTTGTACGTCCGAGTTGTAGACACTGTCCTTGAGAGCGGATAGTTTTTTACCCAGTGCCTTGGCCTGTTTGACGGCTTCGGCATACTGCGCCTTCTTGTCGGCTGATGCAGCCTTGCCTTCAAATTCACCGAGGCTGTTCTGCATCGCGACTACACGGTTCAGCATCTCATGCAGTGCGCTGACCTGATTGCGTGTCTCCAGCCCGCGTTGGGTCCGCTCACGCATTTCGTCAATGGAAAGCTTCTGGTTCGGGTCGCTGGTAACTTCGGCTTGATCAGTCTGAGTCTTGCCGTTGACCGTGACCGCGATGCTGTAAGCACCAGGTAATACCAAGGGGCCGGAGTTGCCGCCGAAGCCTTCATTGCCACCCATGTGGTGTTCGAAATCCAGCTTGGTCGGGCCTTTGTAGCGCATGTTCCAGACATACCGGTTCACGCCCTGCTTGGAAGCGCCATATTCGGTATCGACGACTGTACCCTTGCTGTCCTTGATTTCGATTTTGACCGGCGATTGGTCCTGTTTCTTCTCGTCAGCCGAGGCTTTCAGCTCTTTGCCAAGGTAGTAATCCACTACCACGCCATGCGGCGCATTGGGAGTGGTGAAGGCGGGCTCGGCGCCTTCGCCGCGGTTCCAGGTGATGAACTGGGTGCCGGGTGCGGTGCTGAAGAGATGGAACGGCTGGTCCTTGATCTGGTCATCCATCTGTTCCAACGGGCGCAGATCATCCATCACGAACAATCCCCGTCCATGGGTAGCGACGGCCAGATCGTG
>JBOIBL010000158.1:0-3075 GCA_050739495.1 Gammaproteobacteria bacterium
GCCGATTCAAGCTGGAACGATCTCGATGCCGACGCCAGTGCTGCCGGCAAGGTCGCGGTCAAGGAAGGCTGGCAGGGTTCGGTCTCGCTCGGTTACCTGCATACCACCGGTAACAGCAATACCGTGAGCCTGAACGGCAAGGGCCTGGCAGGTTATAAAAGTGGTAACTGGCAGGACTCGCTGGCGCTGACGGCATTGAACGCCAGCCAGGACAATGTCCGCACTGCGGAAAGCTATGAAGGCAGCGGGCAGAGCAATTATTCATTCACCGAGAATAATTACCTGTTCGGTGCGATCGATTACCTGTCTGATCGTTTTAGCGGCTACGACAAGCGTACGACCGAAGTAGCCGGTTATGGCCGGCGATTGCTCAATTCCGATACCCAGCAACTCGGTATCGAACTGGGTGTCGGTGCCCGCCAGACTCACTTCACTGATAACACCAGCCATAGCGGTTTTATTGAGCGTCTGGCGCTCAATTACCTGTGGCAGTTCAGCGAAAAGAGCAATTTCAGCGAGAACCTGAGCGAAGAACACGGTACTGATAACACCTTCACGCAATCGGTGACGGCATTGACCACCAATCTGGCCGGAGCTTTTGCGCTTTCCGTCTCGTACACGGTGAAGCACAACAGCACCGTGTTGCCGGGTTTCAAGAATACCGACACCGTCACCGCAATTTCGCTGGTCTACAGTTTCTGAAACCAGTGCAGCTATCGGAGTAGAATGGACTGGCGCCAAATGGGGCGAATGTCACTTGCTTGCAATGTCCTATTACCGTCGCCATATCTTCTTCTGCACCAACCAGCGTGATGATGGTTCGCCCTGTTGCCAGAACCATGATGCCGACGCGATGCGCAAATACGCCAAGCAGCGGGTCAAACAGCTCGGCATCGCCGGTCCCGGAGGCATCCGGGTCAACAAGGCCGGTTGCCTGGACCGGTGCAGTGAAGGACCGATCGCCGTGGTCTATCCGGACGCGGTCTGGTACAGCTATGACGATCTGGATGACATCGACGAGATCGTCGAGGAGCATCTGCTCAACGGGCGTGTGGTCGAACGCCTGAAAATATAGATAAGCTGTTGATTATAAAAGATATTAATTGAATAAACGGGATTCCAGGACCCAACCTGGCCACAACAGCGACTGAGCCAACTGCTTGAAAAAACACAGGGTCTCGCGTAGGATTGCCGCCTTTTCGCAGACCCTTTTGGAGTCATCTGGTTCATGAAGACGTTTTCAGCGAAGTCGGAAACCGTGAAGCGCGACTGGTACGTGGTGGATGCCACGGGTAAAACCCTGGGTCGCCTATCCACTGAGCTCGCGCGCCGGCTGCGCGGCAAGCACAAACCCGAATACACCCCGCACGTGGACACCGGCGATTACATCGTGGTGATCAACGCGGAAAAGGTGCACGTCACCGGCAACAAGCTGCGCGACAAGATGTACCACCATCACACCGGCTATATCGGCAACATGAAGCACACCAGCCTCGGCAAGATGTTGCAGGAACATCCCGAACGGGCCATCGAGACCGCGGTCAAGGGCATGCTGCCGAAGAATCCGCTGGGCCGTGCCATGTTCAAGAAGCTCAAGGTTTATGCCGGCACCGAGCACAAGCACACCGCCCAGCAGCCGCAGGCGCTGGACATCTGAACCCACCTGAAATACTGATCCAAGAGAACCATCAAATGGCAGTGACCACCAATTATGGAACCGGCCGTCGCAAGACTTCGAAGGCGCGGGTTTTTTTGAAACCCGGCAAGGGCCGCATCCTCGTCAACGGTCGCCCGTTGGATGAATACTTCGGCCGCGTGACCTCGCGCATGATCGTGCGTCAGCCGCTGGAAACCGTGAACATGCTCGACAGCGTGGATGTGAACGTCACCGTCGAGGGCGGCGGCACCACCGGTCAGGCCGGTGCCATCCGTCACGGTCTGGCACGCGCCCTGATCGATTACGATGAAGTGCATCGCTCGCCGCTGCGTCGTGCCGGCTTTGTGACCCGTGACGCCCGTGCCGTGGAGCGCAAGAAGGTCGGTCTGCATAAAGCCCGTCGCGCACCGCAATACTCGAAGCGTTAATACGGCGTCACTCCAGTTCAACTGGGGGATCGTCTAGCGGTAGGACTACGGACTCTGACTCCGTCAACCTAGGTTCGAATCCTAGTCCCCCAGCCAACAAAAAAGACCCGCTTCGGCGGGTCTTTTCGTTATAGAAACCATTGTTTCCGGGGCGCCAGACAGTTATAAATGGCGCCACATAACATAAATTTCAGGGGTCAGGCTATGCGCAGAACAGTGTGGGTGCTGACGGCGGGACTGCTGGCCGGCCTCCCGGCGGTGTGCCAGGCCGACCTGACACTGTATGGCCGGATCTATGCGGAAGCGGCCAAGCAGACTTCCGGGAATGGTGCGACCAAACTCGATGCGACCACTCTCGACGATACCCGCAATGCGGGACTTATCGGTCTCAAATTAAGCCAGAAGGTCGACGACGGTTTGACCGTATTCGGCAAATACGAATTCGTCATGAATGCGCCCAGCGCGACCAACGATTTCCAGGCTCGGCAGAGTTACGTCGGGCTCGAAGGAAGCCTGGGTTCGTTCGCACTCGGACGATTTGAAGGGGCCTACAAGACGACTGGCGGGATCGATTTCGATCCGTTTGCCTATACCAGTCTCGAAGCGCGCGACAGTGGTGCCATGTCCGGTTCGAATTATGGTACCGACGGTTTCATCAGCCGTGCGGTTCAATATCAGTCACCGTTACTGGGCAAGAGCGATGCCACGCATTTCCAGGCTACCCTGCAATACGGTATGGATTCTTCGACGGGTGTCACTGATGCGGATCGCGGCAGTTATCTGGCGGGTCTCACCTTCGGCTATGGCGATGCGGATCTGGTAGGCGCCGTCGCGCATGACAAGGCGCGCGATAAATCCAATACCAAGCTCGGGATCCGGATCCGTGCCGGCCAGCTGACGTACGTGTTCCAATCGGAAAATGTGGAAGAGGGCGGCTTCGATCCTGCCGGTGCGGGCAAATTCCTGTATGGCGGGGTCGCATATCGGACC
>JBOIBL010000159.1:0-9975 GCA_050739495.1 Gammaproteobacteria bacterium
GCGGACGGTCACGCGTGACAGCGCCAGTTGCTGGGCCAGTTCCCGCTCACTGGGCAGGCTGTGGCCGGGGCCTATTTCACCGCTTTCCACGCCCTGCCGGATCACGCGCCTGAGCCGTAAATAGGCGGGCAGGTGGCTGCTTTTGCCGGAGCGCTGGAATTCGCTGATCAAGTTTAAATCCATGTAAAAAAGATACCAATGCAATACCAATTTGTCAAATGGTATCCAGTATGGAGCTTATTGGTATTCTAGTGGTATCTTTATAACCATGGATATAAAAACCCGGGTAATAGAACCCTGCGATCTCGTCATCTTCGGTGGCAGCGGCGATTTGGCCATGCGCAAACTGTTGCCCGCGCTGTTCCGGCGCTTTGGCGACGGCCAGATTCCCGAAGGCAGTCGGATCATCGGCGTGGCGCGGGATCCGCAACCGCCCGCTGAATACCGCAACACAGTACGTGATGCGCTGCTGCGCGCCATACCCGATGCCGACGTCAATTTACTGGTACGTTTCCTTGAACAGCTGCGCTATCACGCGCTGGATGCAAGAAGCGATGACGGCTGGACCGAGTTCGCTGCCGAATGTACCGACCCGGATCAGCGGATGCAGATGTTTTATCTTTCCACCAGTCCGGACCTGTATGTGGATCTGTGCCGTCGCTTGCGCAGCCACAGTCTCAACAGGCCAAACTCGCGGGTGGTGATTGAGAAACCGATCGGGCGTGATCTCGCCAGCGCCATGCAGATCAATGCCGCGGTCGGAGAAGTGTTCAAAGAGGAGCAGATTTTTCGTATCGATCATTATCTCGGCAAGGAGACGGTGCAGAACCTGATGGTGCTGCGTTTTGCCAATGCCCTGTTCGAGCCATTGTGGAATGCCGCCAACATCGATTGCGTACAGATTACCGTGGCTGAAACCATCGGGGTTGGGAAACGTGGTGCTTATTACGATGCGACCGGCGCGTTGCGCGACATGGTGCAAAATCACCTGCTGCAGTTGTTGTGCATGGTGGCCATGGAACCGCCTGCATCGTTGGCGCCCGATGCGGTGCGCGATGAAAAACTCAAGGTCTTGCATGCCCTCAGACCGATCGATGCCGAAAATGTGGAACGGCTGACCGTAAGAGGGCAATACCGGCCAGGCGTATCGGCCGGACACGAAGCGCTCGGTTATCTGCAGGAGTTGGATGAGCCAGCTTCAGATACCGAAACGTTCGTCGCCATCAAGGCCGAACTCAAAAACTGGCGCTGGGCCGGAGTGCCGTTCTATCTGCGTACCGGCAAGCGACTGCCGGAACAGGTCTCCGAGATCGTGGTGAACTTCCGGGCCATTCCGCATTCGATCTTCAATGCCGCCAGCAGCCAGATCGCGGCCAACAAACTGGTCTTGCGTCTGCAACCTTCTGAGGGCGTCAAGCTGTGGCTGATGAGCAAGTATCCGGGTCCCGGCGGGCTGCGCTTGCGCCGGGTGCCGCTGGATATGAATTTCGCCGATGTTTTCCGGGTGCAGCAACTGGATGCTTATGAACGCTTGATACTGGATGTGATTCGTGGCGATCTGACTTTGTTCATGCGCCGCGATGAAGTCGAAGCCGCCTGGCAGTGGATCGATCCGATCGAGCGCGCCTGGAATACAACCGGCACCGCACCGCACCCATATCTCGCGGGTACCTGGGGACCGCAGGAAGCTGAAGATTTCATCGGACGTGACGGCCGTGTCTGGCCGGAGAATGCTGCCGTTTGATGTTCAGTCGTGTGGCCGCGGCGGCGCGGTCGAACCGCGTACCACCAGCTCCGGGCTGAAGCCCTCATTGCTGATGGCGTCGCCGCCCTGACGTAATTGTGAAATCAGCAGGCGTGCCGCATGCCGCGCGATGTCATCCGTCGCTTGCCGTGCGGTGGTAAGTGCCGGCCAGGATTGGCGGGAAAACGGGCTGTCCTCGAAACCGGCGATCGACAGATCGTAAGGTACGTTCAAACCGGCCGTGCGTGCCGCTGCGAGCACGCCGGCTGCGATCTCGTCGTTGGAACCGAAAATGGCCGTCGGTCGGTCTTCGTAGGCAAGCAGTTTGCGCGCGCCACGGAAGCCGTCATCGAAAGAGTAATCGCCTTCGACGACCAGCTTTTCGTCCAGTGCGATGCCGTAATCGCGCAAGGCTTCTTCATAACCGCGGAACCGTTCCGGACTCGAACGGTGTTCCTTGCCGCCCCACAGAAATCCGATACGCGTGTGTCCCAACTGGATAAGGTGTTCGGTGATGTCGTACGCGGCATCGCGATCGTCCACGAACACGCACGGGTAGCCGTCCTTCGGATCCGCGGCCGCCGAGATGATGCGCACCAACGGGATATTGGCGGCGCTCAATACGCGCAACAATTCCACGTGCTCCGACATCGGCGGGGCAAGTACCAGCCCGGCCAGATGCGAGCGCTGCACCAGTTCGGTGAGTTCACGGGCCAGCCCCGGCGCCGACGAATCACAGGGATGAATCTGCAGACCGAAACCCATGTCGCGACACACCGACAATACGCCGTTCTGGATGCTGATGATGTAGTGCGGGTTGGGGTTGTCGTACACCAGGCCCACTGCATAAGCCTTGGCGCTGCGCAGGCTGCGCGCGGAAAGATCGGGACGATAGTTCAGCTCATCGATGGCTTTGAGTACGCGCGCCCGGGTGTTCTGGTGGACCGAGGGTTCCTGGTTGATCACCCGCGAGACGGTCTTCAGCGACACCTGCGCGCGCAGTGCAACGTCTTTGATCGTGGCCATGCTCAATGCAGCTCCAGGTAAGCATTTGCCGTGATGTTGCCGGTGCCGGTCTCGAACCGTTGGCCCGGATTTTTCAGCAGAGTATTACGTTTCAGAACCATGCCCTGGCAGCCCCACCCGATTGCCATACACTGCATAAAAAAGAATGTAGAGGTAGCATGGCACCATTACCAGCAAGAATACAGACTGAAAATTAAAATACTGTTTCAGGTGGACGAACAATTGCGGGATCAGAGCGCCGCCGGCGATCCCCATGATCAGCAATGCGGAGCCGAATTCCGTCGCGCGACCCAGACGGCGAATCGCCAACGGAAAGATGGCCGGCCACATCATGGCATTGGCGAATCCGAGTGCGGCGACGAACCCCACTGAGACATAACCGTGGCTGACAAATGCACCAAGTGTGAGCAGTACGCCGAGCAGAGCGGAAAACCCCAGATAACGTTCCTGCGATACGAATCGCGGGATGACCAGCAACCCCACCAGATAGCCTGCCAACATCGACACCAGGGTGAACGAGGTGAAGAACTTGGTTTCGTCCAGTGGCAGTCCGAATCCCCGACCGTAGGTGCCGATGGCATCACCCGCCATCACCTCCACTCCCACGTACAGGAACAGGCACAGTACGCCCAGCCACAGATGCGGGAAACGAAAAATTCCGGTATGCACAGCGGCATCGGGATCGGTGTTGGCATTGCTGCCGCGCAGTTCCGGCAATGAAGAACGTACGATCCAGACGGCCAGAATTACCAGTACCGCGGCCATCACCAGATACGGTAGGTGAATCTTGTCAGCGAACGCATCAAGCAACGCGGCACGCGCCTGCGGCGTAGCGGCGGCCTTGACCTGCTGGTCGATCGAACCGATCCCGCCCAACACCAATGCGCCGATCACCCAGGGCGCGATCGCGCCAGCGGCTTTGTTGCAGATGCCCATGACCGCGATGCGCTGCGCGGCACTGTCGATGGGACCCAGGATGCTGATGTAAGGATTGGCCGCAGTCTGCAGCAAGGCCAGCCCCGCGCCGATTACAAACAGTCCGGTCAGGGCACCCGGGTACAGGCGCAGGGTGGCGAATTGACCAAATATCAGACTGCCCACCGCCATCACGAACAGACCCAGCGCCATCCCCTTTTTCATGCCAGCGGCCTTCAGAATCCACGATGACGGGATGGCGAGGAAGAAATAGGAAAGATAAAACGCCATCGGCACCAGAAACGCCTGTATGTCGCTCAGATCGAATGCCACTTTCACGAAGGCGATGAGTGGTCCGTTGAGCCAGGTCACGAAGCCGAAAATGAAAAACAGCACGCCGATGATGAACATCGGCATCCAGTAATTCCCTGTTGGCTGATCCTGGACAGTCTGGGTGTTTGGCATAGCTAAGGTTCCCATGATTTGGACACATTCCCCACCCGGACAAAAATTGTCCTCCCGGGCGGCAGAACTATGGGTCATTGTCCTATCGAATGTCCACCCCACCGCAAAATTCGCCGGGCCAGTATGCCCGGGGTGAGGAGGGATGCGCGGGGGAACATCCCGCAAGAACGAGGGTGGTAATCGTAACATCATGAATTATTGATACATTTCAGCTATATCACCGGATCGCAATGTGCCTCACCACTGGAGATTCGCCCCAACTGGGCCTGGAGCCGGGCCGGGCGGTGCTATTGACAACGTTGTCATCTTGATATCACACTTCGGCCACTTTTTTGTAACAGTCCGTCCAGGACGAAGCGAGAGACAGCGTGTGGCCGAGCTCGCCCGCCAACGGCAACCGGGAACCATGAGCGCTCCGGAAGCGCCTTTCATCGCCGCCGATGTCGGCGGGACCCACGCCCGCGTGGGCCTGGTAAAGCGTGGCCAGGGCGGTCGGGTGGAGGTACTCGCGTATCACAAATATGCCTGCGCCGACTATCCGGACCTGACCTCCATCCTGCGTAGTTTCATTGCCGATCAGGTAGCTGTGCCGGTCGATCGTTGTGCCCTGGCCTGTGCCGGGTTGCTGCTGGACGATGTGGTCATTAACTACAACCTGCCCTGGAAGGTGTCGGTCTCCGAATTGCGACGCAACCTGGGGATGCGCGACCTGTCCTTGATCAATGATTTTGAAGCCGTGGCTCATGCGACCCGGTTTATCGATCCCGCCAAAACATTGCTGCTTACCGGTCCCGCGACCGGTGTCGGGCCAACCCTCGTGGTCGGCCCGGGCACCGGCCTGGGTTCAGCGGTCAGCATTCCCGATAAAACCCGAACCATCGTGCTGGCCACCGAAGCCGGGCAGACCAATCTTGCACCCGTTACCGAGCGCGAGCGCGAGGTATTGGTCGAGCTTGCTGCTGACGACGCCTATGTTTCTTATGAACGCGTCTTGTCCGGGCCCGGTATCAACACACTTTATGGCGTGCTCAGTCGACTCCATGGCGCAGCCCCGAAGCTGGCAACACCCGAGGCGATTACGACTGCAGCGGTAAAGAACACCGATGCGATCGCGGTCGAAACGCTGAGCATGTTCTGTGCATTGCTGGGCAGCTTCGTCGGCAACCTGACCATGCTTTACGGCGCCCAGGGCGGAGCTTATCTCACCGGCGGCATCCTGCCCGGCATCAGCGAGTTTCTGGTGCGCAGCGATTTTGTCGCACGGTTTCTGAGCAAGGGCCGCATGCGCGCCTATTTGGAAAAGGTTCCCGTAAGACTGATGGAACACGGCCAGCTCGGCGTGATCGGCGCCGCGGGTTGGTATCTCGATAACCAGGCTGAGGAATAAAGGCGTCGATAACGGCGGCGACCCACGGGATCGAACTTGGGTCGTCATTGCAAACCCGGAGGCTATCAAGACAGTTTGTTATTGCTGTCTTCAATGCGTTTTCACATAGACCGACTGTGAAGGGAGAGCATCATGAATTATCGAAAGACAGTGATTTCAGCAGGCGTCGTGGCGGCATTCTGTGTTGCCAATGCCGCCATCGCTCAGGACCCCGCCACCCTCGGCGGTGGACATTCCCAACATCAGGACAGTACTGCCGTCGCTCAGGATACGGACCAGAGCAATCAGGACAGCAGTAACATTCAAAACAGTTCCGATACCCAAACCGATAACAAAAGTACAGAAGAGAAGGCCAAAGCAAAAAAGACCGTGGAATTGAGTTCCGTTTCCGTGGTCGGCATCCGCGCCAGTCTGGCTGCTTCACTTGAAACCAAGCGTAATGCCGATGCCATCGTCGATGCGGTTACTGCCGAAGATGTCGGCAAATTTCCGACCACTAACGTGGCCGAAGCTCTCGCCCTGATCCCCGGGGTAACGCTGGATAAGAGCATGCCGGCTACGCAGCGTGTCAGTGTCGACGGTCTCGATCCGAGTCTGAACGTCAGCCTGCTGGACGGGCATCCGGTCGCGCAGGCCATGTGGTTGTTCGGCGACAGCCCCAACCGCGGCTTCAACTTCTCGTTGCTGCCGGCGGAGTTGATCGGCAAGGTCGAGGTGTTCAAGAGCCCGGAAGCACGCCTGACCGAAGGCAGCCTGGGCGGACTGATCGTCATGCACACACTGGAGCCGCTTGACGTTAAATCCAACACCGTGAGCGGTTCGGTAAGTTACAACTACAATAGTCTGGTCAGCCAGGGCAAGCCCAATGCGTCGCTGTTTTACAGCTTGAAAAACAACGACAGCACCTTCGGCTTCGATATCTCCGCGCAACATTATGAGCAGATCGTGAGCCGGCAGGGCATGGAGAACTACGGTTACACGCCGATCTCCGCCATCGCCGCGCAGAATCCGGCGATCCAGGCCGAGGTGAATGCCGGCACCTTGAAACCGACCGATTTGATGCCGAACCAGCTTTCCGCCGCCAATTTCAATCAGGTTGAGCGGCGTAACGATGTCTTCGCCAACATCCAGTTCAAGCCGACGGATAATTTCGGGTCGACGGTGTCCCTGATGTACATGGTGGATGATCTGGCCAACACCAACCAGTCGACCTACGCGTGGGCATCGTTACGTCCTGGCGGCATTACCCAGTTGGGCAACGTCGTCAACGGCATCGTAACGACAGGCTCCAGCGTTAACACCGGCCCGATGTGCACCAAACCCGACGGCAATTGCGGCCAACAGGCCATCTCGCTGTCCGATAATTTTGCCCGTGAATCGGAGATCACGACCAAGGGCATCGACTGGCGAACCAACTACAACACCTATGATTGGAATGTTTCTACCCAGCTCGGGGTCAGCGATTCCACCAACCCGATCACCCAGGTATTGAAAGAACTGGCCTACGGTGGCAGTTTCAACTGGAACCTGAACAAGGGGTTTACGTTTACCGATCCCGCGACCGCAAACAATCCTAATGACTGGGCCGATTACGGATGGGGCGGTAATCACTCATTGTTGCCGTATTCCGCTCGCGATACTTATGGGCAGATCGATTTCAGTCACGATCTGAACGGCTTCTTCAACGATCTGTTGTTCGGTGTCCGGTACGCCGGTCACTGGGAGAGTCAGGCTGAGTATGTCTACGGCGGTTTCCAGCCGGTGACGTTGGCGCAACTCGGCTATGGCGGTCTTACCGATTTGTCCGGACTGTCCGATCTGGGGCTGTCTTCAAGCATGGTCCAGCACGTACAGACCGGAGGCTTTGGTGCGATCGCCGGCGCGAATCCGCTGTCGGCGACCACGAATTATCCGAACAATCCGGATGCGAACAGTTACTGGGACAACACCTGGAACGTAGTACAGGAAAATACTGCAGCCTATGTCCAGGGCAACTTTGCCCAAGGCGACATGCATGGCAACCTCGGTGCCCGTATCGTGCGTACCCAGATCCGGTCTCAGGGTTTCGATGTGCCCGGTGGCTGTGCGGCGAGCGATTCGTTTACCTGCACCTTCCCGAAAGGCTTCGGCTGGACGACTCATACGAGTACGCATACCGATGTGCTGCCGGCTTTCAACATTGCTTATGACGTAACTCATGATGTCGTGTTGCGCGGTGCTGCATCCGAGACCGTCGCGTATGCGCCATACAACCAGCTGGCGCCTTATTTCGAGGCCAACGACACGGTGTTGACGGCGACCGCGGGCAATCCTGATCTCAGTCCTTACAAATCAGAGAACTTTGACGGTTCCGCGGAATGGTATTTCGCACCGCAATCGGTACTTGCGGGTTCCTTGTTCTATAAGGACGTCACTAACTACATCGTCAACCAGGCGACCGTCCAGCAACGCATCAACGGTTCGTGGACATTGCCCGGTTACCAGAACTCGACGGGTATGGCGCAGGTTGCCGCAGGAAATTGCACGGCTGCCGGTGTCTGCAAATACAGTGTCACTCAGCCGGTAGACGGCGGCCATGCCACGGTCAAGGGCTTTGCGGTGAGTTACCAGCAGGCTTTCGGTGACACCCCGTTCGGTTTGCGTGCCAACTACACGTATTCGGATGCGACCACCAGCGGTGGTGGCGATATGCCGTATAACTCGAAGAACTCCTACAGCATCAGCCCGTACTTCGAACAGGGCCCGTTCAGTGCGAGCATCGCGTATAACTGGCGCGGCAGCTATCTGGCGGGTGGTTATGTGGCCGGCGCTCCGTCGACGTATATCGATTCCTACAAGGATCTCAGTGCCTCAGCAAGCTATGCCATCAATGACCAGCTGTCAGTGAACTTCAGTGCACTGAATTTGCTGAATTCGACGTACTACGCGTATCTGGGCAGCACTACCCAGCTTGCTGAAGAATACAAGACCGGACGCCAGTACCTGCTGACTTTGCGTTTCAAGTACTGAATGATCGGCTGAAGTTGTGGCGTGTGGCCTCAGAGCAAACGCCCGTAGCTTGAACATGGAAGAGGAGGACCGGTGGCGAATCTTTCGCCGCCGGTCCCTCATGCTTGGGCGATTCGGTTTCTGCTGCCTGCCAACAACATCCATTGCGATCGAGGGTAATTGCGACTTTGGAGAAGTGTAGATGCAACTTGGCGTGATCGGCCTGGGGCGGATGGGGGCCGGCATCGTCCAACGCCTGATTCGTGACGGCCACGATTGCGTGGTGTATGACACGCATCCGGAAACGGTAAAACAGATGCAGCAGGCTGGCGCGGTTCCGGCTTCATCTCTGGAAGAATTCGTCGCTCAGCTGAGGCCACCGCGCGCGATATGGTTGATGCTGCCGGCCGCCGTGGTGGACACCACGCTCAGCACACTTGCCAATGAATGGTTGTCAGCCGATGACATCATCATCGACGGTGGCAATTCCCATTACCGCGACGATCTTATCCGGGCTGACTATCTGAAGTCGAAGGACATTCATTTTGTGGATGTCGGGACCAGCGGTGGCATCTGGGGGCTGCAGGAAGGCTTTTGCCTGATGATCGGTGGCGAACGGAAAGTCGTTCAATATCTGGATCCCATTTTCGAATCGCTTGCGCCCGGTCGTAGTGCAGCGCCGCCAACGTCGGGCCGCGATACGGCTGAAGGTACGGCTGAACAAGGCTACCTGCATTGCGGAGCGACTGGTGCCGGCCACTTCATGAAGATGGTCCATAACGGCATCGAGTACGGGATCATGGCCGCCTATGCCGAAGGGTTCAATATCCTGCGTCATGCGAACGCGGGACAGCAGGAGCGACTACGTGATGCCGAGACTGCACCGCTGGCAAATCCTGAACAATATCGATATGACTTCAAACTGGACGATGTGGCCGAGCTCTGGCGACGCGGCAGCGTGATCCGTTCCTGGCTGTTGGACTTGAGCGCTCACGCGCTACTTATCGATCCGGAATTGAAGGAATTCCCGACAGAGGTATCCGACTCGGGAGAGGGCCGCTGGACGTTGCAGGCGGCAATCGACACGTCAGTACCGGTACCGGTACTGAGCGCGGCAGTGTACGGACGTTTCAGCTCGCGTCGCCAGGATGATTTTGCCAACCGCCTGTTGACTGCCATGCGCAATGAATTTGGCGGGCACGGCACCGGATCGACCGGCAGGAAATGATTGGCCCAGACACCGTCTGCTGTGTTTTTACAGTGCGACAGAGCCAAAGGTATCGAGTGCGGAAATTATCTCGATGCAAGGCAACATGCCGATTGATACGACCGACCTGAAACTGAGAATTCTCTCCGATGCCGGCGGTGTGGCACGGGAGGCTGCGGCATTCGTAGCCGGCTGCGCACGTCAGGCGGTAGCACAGCGTGGCCAATTCGTACTGGCAGTCAG
>JBOIBL010000160.1:0-6084 GCA_050739495.1 Gammaproteobacteria bacterium
GCATCATGCGGCGCCGCGTGGCGTCGCTGCGATAACGATCATCTACGGCATCTTCGGTTTCGGTTACATCATTCCGGCTACGTTCCTGCCGGCCATGGCAAAGCATCTTGTTCCGAACCCGGCGATATTCGGTTGGGCCTGGCCCGTGTTCGGCCTGGCGGCACTGGTATCCACACTCATCGCCGGAAAACTGCTCGCCCGTTTTTCCAACCGCGCTATGTGGGCCGCGTCCCATCTCGTCATGGGCGTGGGGACAGTGCTCCCGGTATTGGTGCCCAACATGGCGGGAATCCTGCTCGCCGCTTTGTGTGTGGGCGGTACGTTTATGGTCGCCACGTCCGCGGGCCTGCAGGAAGCGCGGCGCCTGTCGCCTCACGACCCCGCGGTGCTGATGGCGAAGTTCACCGTCGCGTTTGCCATCGGCCAGATACTGGGGCCGGTGTGCGTGAGCCTTGCGCCTCCCGGCGCCCGCAGCCTCGATACCCTGTTGGCAATTTCCGCAGTGTTACTCGTTGCAAGCGGGATTTATCTCCTGCGCGTCCGCAAACTGTAATTCAGGAGCAGACTAAAGCTGTCTCCTTTCGCTCATTTAGGGTGCCTCTAAAAATCAGAGATTTTGGTTTCTGGGTAGGCAGAAATGGCCGAGGAACTGGAGTGTATATGCCAATACATGAAGCTTTCGAGGCCATTTCTAACACCACCAGAAAGCAAAAGATCAATTTTTAGAGGTTCCCACATGAAATTGGACAGCATAGAAGACATCCTCGCCGATATCCGCGCCGGCAAGATGGTTATCCTGATGGATGACGAAGACCGCGAGAATGAAGGCGACCTGATCATGGCGGCCGAGAAAGTGCGTCCGGAAGACGTCAATTTCATGGCGCGCTACGGGCGCGGCCTGATCTGCCTGACGCTGACGCGGGAACGTTGCCAGCAACTGCGTCTGCCGTTGATGGTGAGCACCACCAACGAGAGCCACGGTACCAATTTCACGCTTTCCATCGAAGCGGCGGAAGGTGTGACCACCGGCATCTCCGCTTATGATCGCGCCCACACCATCCGCACGGCGGTGCGTCCTGATGCACTCGCGGAAGACCTCAAGCAGCCCGGACATATCTTTCCGCTGATGGCGCAGCCGGGTGGCGTGTTGACGCGTGCCGGGCATACCGAAGCGGGTTGCGATCTGGCGCGACTGGCGGGTCTGGAGCCGGCGGCCGCCATCGTGGAGATACTCAACGAAGACGGCAGCATGGCACGCCGTCCCGATCTGGAAAAATTTGCCCATGAACACGGCCTGAAAATCGGCACCATCGCCGACCTCATCCGCTATCGCCTGGAAAAGGAAAAGACGGTCGAACATATCGTCGAGTATCCGGTGCAGACCGAATTCGGCGAGTTCCGCATGGTGGTCTATGAGGACCGGACCAGCAAGACGATACATCTGGCTTTGATCGCCGGAGAGTTGTCGCCGGACAAGCCGGTGCTGGTCAGGGTGCATCTGCAGAACACGCTCTCCGATGTTGTCGGCGTGCAATGGGAAGAGCTGGGTTGGCCGTTGCGTAACGCCATGCGACGGGTGGCCGATGAGGGTGGGGTGGTCGTGATACTGCGTCAACCGGAAGATCCCGCCATGCTGGTGGAACGTCTGCGTGGCCATGCTCACGATGCGGCTACGGAAGATGCGGCGCCTGCGGCAGTCTTGCGCACCTACGGTATCGGTGCGCAGATCCTGCTCGATCTCGGTGTGCACCGCATGCGGGTACTCAGTCAGCCGAAGCGGATGCAGGGTCTGTCCGGCTTCGGTCTCGAGGTCGTCGAGTACGTCACTTGTGATTGAACTGTCAGACAGAGAAGCAGGGGCAGTCTGCCTCGGTTAGAATAGGCGCGTATTTCAACAGGCTCTTTATCATGACCGGTATTCCCAAAACCCTCCAGGGCGATAGTGCGGCCGATGGCGCGCGGATCGCGGTCGTCGCGGCGCGTTTCAACAGCTTCGTTGTCGACAAGCTGGTCAGTGGTGCACTGGATACCTTGCAGGCACAGGGTGTGGAGGACGAAGACATTACGCTGGTCCGAGTACCCGGTGCGTTCGAATTGCCGCTGGCGGTTCAGGCCCTGCTGGAAGACGAAGATTACGATGCCGTCATTGCCCTGGGCGCGGTGATCCGCGGCGACACGCCGCATTTCGATTTCGTAGCGGGCGAATGCGCCCGTGGTCTTTCGCAGGTGGCATTGGATACCGGTATACCGGTGGCGTTCGGGGTGCTGACCTGCGATACCGCCGAGCAGGCGCTGGAACGTGCCGGCGGCAAAGCCGGCAACAAGGGTGCGGATGCAGCCATGACTGCACTGGAGATGGCCAACCTGATCGAGATACTGGACCAGCAACAATGAGCGGGAATCAGAAACAAGGTGCCCGCGCACGCTCGCGAGCCCGGCGGTTGGCGATGCAGGGCCTGTATCAATGGCAGTTGGGCGGCAGCGAAACCGGCGACATCGTCGCTCAGTTACGCAGCAGCCAGGAAGCGAAAAACACCGATCTGGGTTATTTCGATGTGCTGCTGCGCAAATGCATTGCGGAGCATATAGCGTTGACCGCAGCGTTTGAACCGCATCTCGATCGTCCAGCCAACCAGCTCGACCCTATCGAGCGCGCCATCCTGCTGCTCGGTATCTACGAACTCAAGTCCTGTCCGGATGTACCGTATCGTGTGGTGTTGAACGAAGCCGTGGAACTCGCCAGGAGTTTTGGCGGGGAAGACAGCCACAAGTACATCAATGCGGTGCTTGATCGTGCCGCCGAAGAATACCGCGCACCTGAAAAGCAGGCGCGTGTCCGCGCGACCTGATTCCTGTTCCGGTATGGATGAATTTGCACTGATCCGTCATTACTTTGCTGATGGCGGAGCGATGCGTGGCGATGTCGTGCGCGGAATCGGCGATGATGCAGCGGTTCTGCGTGTGCCTGAAGACCAGGAACTGGCGACGACGACGGATAGTCTGGTAGCCGGTGTGCATTTTCCGCCTGAACTCGACCCGGATGCGATTGGTTATCGTGCTCTCGCCGTCAATCTCAGCGATCTCGCAGCCATGGGCGCGGAGCCTGCCTGGGTGCTGCTGGCGCTTACCTTGCCGGAAGCCGACGAGAAATGGTTGGAAGGATTCAGTCAGGGTTTTTTCAGACTGGCAAAATCACACCATGTCGCGCTGGTGGGCGGCAATGTCGCACGCGGTCCGCTCAACATCACGATTACGGCGCACGGATTGGTACCAGCTGGCCAGGCGCTGACACGCAAAGGCGCACAGCCCGGCGATGCCATATTGGTGACCGGGCATCCGGGTGATGCCGCCGCCGGACTCAAGCTGATCCGGAGCGGACATGGCGACAGTAAGGACGCTTGTGTGCGGCGATTCTGTTATCCCGAACCACGTGTTGCGGCCGGTATTGCGTTACGCGGGATCGCAAACGCCGTGATCGATATCTCGGACGGCTTGCTTGCAGATTTGTCGCATCTGCTGGAGGCTGGCGATGTCGGTGCGACACTCGAACTCTCCAGGCTGCCATTATCTGAATCTCTGCTTGCAATGGATACCGCAGATGCGGCGCGCAGCCTCGCGCTAACGGGCGGCGACGATTACGAGTTGTGTTTTACGGTGGCACAGGAAAATCTGCCGGCATTACAACCGCGTTTGACCGGCTTCGGTTGTCCGGTGACGTGTATCGGTACCATCGACGCGGAACCGGGTCTGCGTCTGCGGGACGTCCACGGTGAGACAAGCAATATACACGCTGATGGTTACCGTCACTTTTAATAAAGGTATCGTGAATGTCAGGCCCGCTTACTGCCCGTGACGTATTCCGTGATCCGCGGCATTTCCTTGCCTACGGGTTCGGTGCGGGTCTCGCTCCCAAGGCGCCTGGCACCGCCGGTACGCTGGTTGCGATTCCTGTCTATCTATTGGTTCATCTCGGCGGAATCTGGTTTTATCTGGGCTTCACCGTGGGGGCCTTCCTCGTCGGTATCGTCGTATGCGGCTATACCGCGCGGCGCATGGGTATCGCTGATCCGTCGGGTGTGGTCTGGGATGAGATCGTCGGTTATCTCATCAGCATGGCTGGGGCACCGTTGGGGCTGATCTGGATCATCGCCGGCTTCGTGTTGTTCCGTATCCTGGATATCCTGAAACCCTGGCCGATCTGCGTGCTGGACCGGCGCATCAAAGGCGGGTTCGGCATCATGCTCGATGATGTCGCAGCCGGGCTGGTGGTGGCGATTCTGTTGGGATTGGCGAGCCATGTTTTGAACATGTGACCTCTGTACATGTGGCTGGAGGCCGGACTTGGTATGATGAAAAACACTAGAGCAGGGATATAGCCGAACCGGGGAACAGATATGGCCACACCAGCCAAGCTGGGGAAGTTCATGGTCACGCGGGAACTGGGCCGGGGTACTACCGGCACGGTGTACCTGTGCCACGATTCCTTCCTCGGCAAGGACGTCGCGCTCAAGCTCTATAACCTCGACGAGAATGTCCCCGAACAGGACGCGCGCACCCGGCGCAAACTGTTTTTCAACGAAGCCTACCTGGTTGGCAAGCTCACTCACCCCAATATCCTGCCGATCTACGATGCCGGCGAAGACGACGGCCATTGTTTCGTGGTCATGGAGTATGTGCGCGGTGCGCAGCCGCTTACGGCATTCTGCCGTTCCAACAACCTGCTGCCGGTGCGCAAGGTGGTCGAGGTCATCTTCAAGTGTGCCAAGGCACTGGATTATGCGCACAAGAACGGCCTGATCCATCGTGACATCAAGCCCGGCAACATCATGATGACGGTCGAAGGCGATGTGCGCATCGTGGATTTCGGTGTCGCGCAGATGGCCGGCAACGAAGCCGGACAACTCAAGGGTCTGGTCGGCTCGCCAAGTTACATGGCTCCGGAACAGATGCGCCAACAACCCTCCAGTATCCAGACTGACCTGTATTCGCTGGGCGTAGTCATGTACGAGTTGTTGTGCGGGAAACGCCCGTACTACGGCGACAATCTGTCACGCCTGGTGCATCAGATCATCTATGCGACACCGCCGCCGTTACACCGGATTCGTCCGGACGTGCCCAGCGTGCTCGAGGACATCGTCGACAAGGCACTGGAAAAAGATCCGGCGCGCCGTTACAAGACCGGTCTGGAATTTGCTACCGCGCTGACCCGTGCGGTGCGCACGCTCGACAAGTTGTCCCAGGAGATCGCCGAGCAGGAACGATTCAATATGCTGCGCGGCCTGACCTTTTTCCGCGGTTTCTCCTATCCGGATATCTATGAAGTGTTGCAGGCCAGCCGCTGGCAGAGTTACAGCACCAACGAAAACATTCTGGTGGAAGGCGAACTGGATGATTGTTTCGTGATCGTGGTATCGGGTGATGCTGAAGTGCATCGCGGCAGCAAGGCGGTCGGGCTGTTGAAAGAAGGGGACTGTTTCGGCGAGGCCGCGTATCTTCAGCAGACGCGCAGCACCGCCAGTATCGTGGCCAAGACCGTGGTGACGGTGTTGCGGGTCAATGCGACCTTGATCGAACAGGCATCCATGCCGTGTCAGTTGCAGTTCCACAAGGTATTTTTACGCACGCTTATCGAGCGGCTTACGCGTAGTGAGCAGCCGGAAAGTTCACGCAGAAAGAAGGAAACCAGTTCGTGAACTTTGCCGGATAGCCCTGGTTCTGGCCGGGATGCCAGCTTGCTTCACGCCTTCGCGAGTTTCGGTTCCTGATCCTTGTCTTTCTCGACCATCGCGTAGGCGGAATGGTTGTGGATGGATTCGAAGTTCTCCGATTCCACGGCGTAAGCACGGATCCGTTCATCCGCGTTCAGTTTCACCGCGATGTCGCGCACCATGTCTTCCACGAATTTCGGGTTGTCGTAAGCCCGCTCAGTGACGTATTTCTCGTCCGGGCGTTTCAGCAGGCCATACAGTTCGCAGGACGCCTGTTCCTCGACGACATCGATCAGTTCCTCGATCCAGATGAAACCGCGGGTCTTGCAGTCCACCGTCACGTGCGAACGCTGATTATGGGCGCCGTAGTCGGAGA
>JBOIBL010000161.1:0-9705 GCA_050739495.1 Gammaproteobacteria bacterium
GGTGATTCGTGTCCGCGATGCAGGCCCGGGCATACCGGCTCCCGAACTCGATCGCGTGTTCGATCCGTATTACCGCGTGGATGCAGCGCGCAGTGATGTGGAAGGCAACGGCTTGGGATTGGGCATCTCGCGCAACATCGCGGTGCTGCATGGCGGCACGCTTGAATTGCGCAATCACCCTGAGGGTGGATTGGAAGTGGTGTTGAAACTGCCGCGTGCCTAGTGGGCGGCGAGCAGCGGCGCACCTTGCTTGCGCGCGGCCATCAAGGCGTCAAGTCTGTCCGTCACATCCTGGACCGTGATCATATCCATCGCCGCAGCATCGCGTACCCGCGTACCCCAGGGTGCGGTAGCAGCGTCTTCCCGATTAAATTTCCGCATCGCATCCGGATAGCGGTCCACGCGCCAGCGCTGACTCAGATAAGGTCCGGCGCGATCGGGGTTGGTGGTGGCATACAGGCCGATCACCGGGATGCCCACCGCAGTACCCATATGTATTGGACCGGAGTCGGGCGAGATCAGCGCTGTCGCACGACTCAATAGAGCGAGCAGCTGCTTGAGATTGGTCTTGCCGATCAGATCGAGCGGCTCGCTTTGCATGGTGGCACGAATCTGTTCGCCCATTTCCCGTTCCACCGCGCTGGGTCCGCCGCTCAGGATCACGCGCAGGCCGTGTTGCTTCGCGGCGTAATTGGCAACTGCCGCATAACGTTCTGCGCGCCAGTTGCGGAAGTTGCGAAACCGCGCATTGGCACAGGGACTGATCACCAATGTCGGTGAGCCATCCGGAATCTGCTCGCGTGCAAACGCTTCGGCATCCGGGGTGATCGGGATATCCCAGCGCAATTCGCGTGCCTTGATACCGCAAGCCTCGGCGAAACCGAACAGGCTGTCCATCACGTGCTGCCGGGGTTTGTACCAGATGCGTTTGTTGGTAAACAGCCATTGCCAGTCGTGGGCACGCTGGCGATCGAAACCGAGTTTCACGCCGGCGCGGACCGCGAGCAGACTCGCCAGACTGGCGCGCAATGACATCTGCATGTGCAGCAACAGATCGAAGCGGCGACCGGCCAGTCTGCGGCGCAGATCGCCGTAGGCGGCGTAGCCTTGGGCTTTGTCGAAGATGATAAACTCGATGCCGGGGATGTCCCCGACCAGACTCGCTTCCAGTTTGCCGATGATCCAGGTAAAGCGCGACTCCGGCCAGGCGGCTTGCAGCGTGCGTACCACCGGCAAGGTATGGCATACGTCGCCTACCGCGGACAGGCGCAGGATACAGACGGAAGCGGGCGGTTTCATCACTTGGGGCATGACGGATGGCTGAACACACAGTCACCACAAAACGGGGTTTCATCCTATACGATGCGGCGCTCACACGCCACGCACACGAGGAATTGTTTTCCCCGCGACACTGGGCCAAGCAGGAAGCCCTGCGCGGTACCGCGGGTGGCCGCGGCCAAACCTGGATCGTGCACAGTGAAAACGGCGATTGGGTGCTGCGACATTATCGGCGCGGCGGTCTGGTCGCGCACTTCATAAACGACTACTACCTGTGGAGCGGCTTGGAGCAGACGCGCCCCTGGCGCGAATGGCATCTGCTCGATTCCTTATATAAGGAAGGGTTTCCGGTGCCGCAGCCGGTGGCAGTGCAGGTGATGCGACGCGGCCCCTGGTATCGCGGCGACCTCATCACCCGCTTGATCCCGGATACCCGCTCACTCGCCACTGCGCTGAAAGAATCCAGCATCGAATCGTTACCCTGGGTTGCGATCGGTGCCTGCATACGGCGTTTCCATGATGCCGGCATCTACCATGCCGATCTCAACGCGCACAACATCCTGCTCGATAATACCGACAAGGTGTATCTGCTCGATTTCGATCGCGGTGAACGCCGTTCACCCGGCGTGCTGTGGCAGGAAGCCAATCTGGGTAGATTGTTGCGCTCGCTGCGCAAGTTCATCGCACCGAGTGTAATCGAGAGTACAGCATGGAATTTATTTTTAAAGGGATATCAGGCTGGTAATCCAGGCAACTAAGGGGTGAACAATGTTACTGGCAGGCGTTTTACTGACATCAGTACAAATGGGATGGGTGGTCACGAATGATACCGTTCAACAATACGAACAGCAGTCGCAGGTTGCGATCAAATCTGGAGATCCCCAGACTGAAGTCTGCTTTGGTTTGTATCAACAGGGTATGAATTTAGGGACCGTGGATGCTGCAACACTTCATCTTTATCAGCATGCTGCATCAGAGGGTAATCAGCAAGCCAGGCTGCAGCTTGCCAGGCTGTCCATGGAAGGTAAAGGGGGACTCAAACAGAATAAACAAGCTGCGCTGGATCAACTGCACACTCTGATCAAGCAGGGTTATATGCCGGCGGCAACCTATCTGGGTGAGACTTACCTGGCGAATAAAAACCCGAAACCCTCAGATTACAAAACCGCCTTGACTTGGTTCAGGAAAGGCTATGCTGGCGGCGATCCGTTCGCAGCAATTTGGATCGGAAATATGTATGCCAATGGTGTGGGTGTGTCGAAGGATCATGCCACTGCCAAACGATGGGCAGACAAGGCGGCAAGTCTGCCAGTCACGTGTCTGGCTTCTTTTTTTAACCTCAGTGATGACATGCTGCAGTTGAACGCACCACTACCGGAAAAACTGTCCACCCAAATGACATACATTACCGTGATCTATAACAGTGATGATGGCAAGGCGCTACACCCGCGGATTATCAGACACAGCAATAATCCAGACTTCGATAATGCGTGGCTATCGGCACTCAAGATTGCAGAATTGCCTCGCTGGCCGAAAAACTTTCATCCCAAAAACAACATGGTCGGGTTTGGCGCGTCTACCCGGTATCATGCGTTTTTAACGAGAATGCAGTACGCTGTTATCGATGCTGTAGTTATGCCAAAGAGCGTGGTCTTGTATGGCGCAAAAGGGTCGGGTAATGCTGTGGTCGAGTTTGAATACGTTGACGGTAAGGTGAGTCAATTAAAACTTGTAAAATCGAGTGGTGACAAAGCTGAAGACGCGGCTGCGTTGGAAGCGGTCAAGCAGGCAAAATTACCTGCGCCGTTGCCGGAATATACAGGCAAGAAACTCACTATCAGGGTGCCGGTTGAGTTCAATATGCTGATGTCATCTCCCGGCACTAAAATGTTGCCGGCAGCAGCAATCGTAAACTAGCGACAGTATCAATCCCTCGGCACCACCTTGAACCGGTCATGACTCCAGATGTACTGTTCCGGTACGCACTTGATCTCTTCTTCGAGGATGTGATTGAGGCGTGTTGCGTCAGCCACCGCATCCTTGGTCGGAAAGTCTTCCAGTGCGGGCTGGAGTTTCAGCAGGTAACCATCTGAACCGGGCAGCCGCTCCGCAAAGAACGGGACAACCGCTGCTTTACTGACTTCGGCGAGGCGGGAGATCGCAACATTGGTAGGCGCATCGATGCCGAAGAAAGGCACCATGGCCATCTTTTTTCCCCGATAGCCCTGATCGAAGGCGGTCAAAACCAGCCTGTTATTCTTCAGACTTTGGAGCATCCCGCGAGCATCGTCGCGCAAGATGGCGTGTTCGAGGTATTGTTTGCGGTGCTTGTTTATGACCGCATCGATCAGCGGATTGTCGCTGGGTCGGTACATCCCGTCGACCTCAGTGAACAAACTCAGCAAGCGACTTCCGATCTCAAACGTGGTGAAATGAGCTGTGAGCAGAATGACGCCATGTCCCCGTTCGCGTGCCTGCTGCAGGTGCTCCATGCCCTTGATGCGAACTCTGCGTTTGAGGCGTTTGTCGCTGCTCCACCAGCTCTTGCCAATCTCGATGAAAGCCATGCCAAGTGCCCGGAAGTGCTGACGTACGAGCCGCGCTCGCGCGTCGGGGTCCAATGCGGGAAGGCAACGGGCGATATTGTGTTCCGTGATGGTGCGCCGAC
The DNA here is from genome assembly GCA_050739495.1 of Gammaproteobacteria bacterium. Taxonomy (GTDB): domain Bacteria; phylum Pseudomonadota; class Gammaproteobacteria; order Natronospirales; family REEB76; genus DASSKW01. The sequence continues at coordinate 3,947 of JBOIBL010000161.1, forward strand.
GCTTGGCCAGGCGATACATGAGGGTGCCGATGAGACGACTGAAGGCAAGCTGCAGCCGGTAAGGTAGGCATGTAATGGTGTGGACGATGCCGAGAGCGATCCACGTGCTCCAGTAGCGCGGCGCCAGAAAGCCGGTCGGTTTGCTCATGATGGGTTGAAGTATGGGTTGCAGCAGGTTTCGGGTGCCACGGATTCTAACGGGATGCGCACACTCAGTATACCTGCTGCACAAGCCGCAACCTTGGCTGTGCCCTGACCAGTGAGTCTTGCCCAGGAATACATCGCTGATAACTCAGTGCAGGCGTATAGGCATGTCCCCGCCTTTCGACCGGCACGATCGCCTGACAGGTTGATAAGGGTCAATCGCGTGGTACGACCTTGAAACGATCGTGGCTCCATAAATATTGCTCGGGTGCCAGGCGGATACGGTCTTCCAGATGTTTGTTCAATCGCAGTGCGTCAGCTACCGGATCGTCGGATGGAAAGTTTTCCAGTTCCGGTTCGATCATCAGTTTGTAACCCTGCGTCCCCGGCAGCCGCATCGCGAAGAACGGTACTACAGCAGCGCTGCTGGTGCGTGCCAGGCGCGAGATTGCAACATTGGTCGGCGCCGGGATGCCGAAGAACGGGATCATCTCGCTGTATTTGCCGCGATAGCCCTGATCGGTCGCGTACCAGACCGGTTTGCCAGATTTCAGGCTCTTCAGCATCACGCGTACGTCCTCGCGCGGGATCGCGCGCTCGAACAACCGTTCGCGGCTGGCGCGCATCACTTCCTCGATCACCGGGTTATCGATCTTGCGGTACATCAGATGCAAGTCGGTATGCAGGCCCAGAAGGCGGCCGGTGATCTCCAGAGTGGTGAAATGCGCGCTCAACAGGATTACGCCGTGGCCTTTGGCGCGCGCGGCCTGCAGGTGTTCCAGGCCTTCGATCTGACCGAGCTTGCGCAGTCTCTTTTCGCTGGCCCACCAGCACATGCCGAATTCCAGAAACGCGATGCCGAGCGAATCGAAGTGGACCCTGGCGAGCCTTTCCCGGGCCTCGTTATCCAGTCCCGGAAAACATTTTTCGAGATTGACCAGGGTGATCCGCCAACGGCGCCGCGACACGACACGCAACAGCCGGCCCATGCTGCGGCCGATGCCGAGTTGCAGCCGATAAGGTAACTGGACCGTCAGACGGATGAAGCCCAGCAACAGCCAGATACCCCAGTGACGGGGTTTGAGGAATTCGTATCTCATGCGGGAAACGGCTGAGTCTGCATGGACGCCAGTTTAGCGGCGTGCATGGGTCCGGTACAGGCACCCGGCCGGATTCTGCCGCATGTTATTATGCGCCCCGGATTCACGGGGCTTGACCGGGACCGCCATGGATATTCGCATCCCTCAGTTCGACAAAGTGCGCGTGCTGGTTGCAGGCGACGTGATGCTGGACCGTTACTGGTTCGGCGCTACCGGACGCATCTCGCCCGAAGCACCAGTGCCGGTGGTGCATGTGCGCAACAGCGAGGAACGTCCAGGCGGCGCGGGCAATGTCGCGGTCAACCTGGCGAGCCTGGGCGCGCAAAGTACGGTGCTCGGCATCACCGGTGACGACGCCATTGCCGATACGCTCACATCAGCCATGCAAGAGCATGGCGTACGCTGCCGTTTCACCCGGCTCAAAGGCTCCGCCACCATCACCAAGCTGCGCGTGCTCTCGCGCCATCAACAACTGATCCGGCTCGACTTCGAGGAAAGCTTCGGCAGTTTCGAGCGTGCGCCGTTATTGCCGGGTTTCAAGGACGAACTCTCGAATACCGACGTCGTGATCCTGTCGGATTATGGCAAAGGCAGTCTTGCTGCCGTGCAGGAACTCATCGCTGCGGCTCGCGCTGCCGGCAAGCTGGTGCTGGTGGACCCCAAAGGCCGCGACTTCACCAAATACAAAGGCGCAACCTGCATCACGCCGAATCTCGCCGAACTTGAAGCGGTGGTCGGCGAATGCGCGAGCGAAGCCGACATCGTGAGCAAGGGCGAAGCGCTGCGCGACGAACTCGGATTGCAGTCCCTGTTGATCACGCGCAGCGAGCACGGCATGACTTTGCTCGAAGCGGGCAAGCCGCCGCTGCACCTGCCGACGTTGGCGCTGGAAGTCTCAGACGTCACCGGCGCCGGCGATACCGTGATCGCGCTGTTCGCCGCGGGGCTCGGCGCCAAACTGTCGTTTGCCGAAGCCGCCGCGCTCGCGAATCTAGGCGCGGGCCTGGTGGTCGCGAAACTCGGTTCCGCCAGCGTCACGCCGGCCGAATTGCGGCTTGCTGCGCACAGTCGCAGCGGTAGCGGCGTGATGACTGAAGCCGCAATCCTGGATGCGGTCGCGCATGCACGCAGTCAGGGTGAACGCATCATCATGACCAACGGCGTGTTCGACATCCTGCATGCGGGACACGTCGCATATCTCAGTGAAGCGCGCAAACTCGGTAACCGTTTGATCGTCGCCGTCAACGATGACGAATCGGTAAAACGGCTCAAAGGTCCGCAACGCCCGGTAAACAAACTTGCCGATCGCATGACCGTGCTGGGCGCATTGTCCGCGGTGGATTGGGTGGTACCGTTTTCCGAAGACACACCGGAACGGCTGATCTGCAAGGTGCTGCCCGATGTGCTGGTGAAAGGCGGCGATTACAAACCTCAAGAAGTTGCCGGTTACGAATGCGTTACCAAAAACGGCGGCGAGGTCAGGATCCTGCAATTCGTGGACGGTCTCTCCACGACCGCCACCATCGAAAAACTCGGCCGGACCTGATCCGGAACTCCGTGCGCCTCCTCTATTCCTTCGTGCTGTTGCTGTTGATGCCGGTGGCCTTCCCGTGGCTGGCGATAAGGACTTTGCGCCAGACCGGACGCATGGACCGGCTCAGCGACCGTCTCGGCAGCTCCCCATATATGCAGCCGCGCGAGACCATCTGGATACACGGTGCATCCGTGGGTGAGATTCGTTCCGCCGCACCGTTGGTGAAAGCCCTGCATCAGAAATATCCCTATCGTCCGCTGCTGGTCACCAGCTTCAGCGGTGCCGGGCGCACCCACGCGCAGGAACTGTTCGGTGATCGGGTGATGGTTGCGCAGCTGCCGTACGATTTTCCATGGTGCGTGAATCGCTGGATGCGTTCCGTGCAACCGGCAGTTGGTGTCATCATCGAAACCGAGATCTGGCCCAACCTGCTGGCAGCCTGCGCCCGGTACAAGGTGCCGGTGCTGATGGTAAGTGGGCGGCTTTCCGGCCGTTCCATGCGGCGTTATCTGAAAATGAAAAGACTCACGCGTGCCGCGCTGCAACGCGTGACCACGATATTCGCGCAATCCGCCGGCGATGCGGAGCGTTTCCGGGAACTGGGTGCCGCGCCGGAGCGGGTCAGCGTCGGCGGCAATCTCAAATTCGACATCCGTTACGCGGACGATCTGATCCCGCGCGCGCAGGCGCTGCGTCAGCGTCTGTTTCCCGATTCAGGTGTATTGGTTGCAGGCAGCACCCGCGACGGTGAAGAGCAGATCGTGTTGCAGGCTTTCGTACAGGTCTGCAAAAATCAGCCGCGCAGTGTGCTGGTACTGGCGCCACGGCATCCGGAACGCGCCGACTCAGTCGCGGCGTTGGTACAGAAATGCGGTTTCGTGTGCCGTCGGCGCAGTGCCGGCGAGACACCCTTGCGCGGCGGCGAAGTGTTGCTGCTGGATACACTCGGTGAACTGGCGCTGTTCTATGCTGCCGGTGATATCGCGTTCGTGGGCGGCAGTCTGGTGCCGGTCGGCGGCCACAACCTGCTGGAACCGGCTGCACTCGGCAAGCCCGTGTTGTCGGGTCCGTCGCTGGATAACGTGCGTGAGAGTGCCGAAGCACTCAAGCAGAGCGGCGTGCTGATACTGGTGCAGGATGCGAAGTCGCTGGCCGAAGCGAGTATCTGGTTACTGGCCAACTCCAACATGCGCGATCGGATCGGGCAGGTCGCACTGGACGCGGTGATCGCGAATCGCGGCGCGCTGGAACGCGCGCTGACGCTGATCCAATCGCATCTGAAATAAGCAAATTTAATCTGGAGATGCCTTGAAATCCCCTCTCCCGCAGGGAGAGGGGCTGAAAGCGGAACGTTCATCTGGCTGAAGAAATGTAATAAAACAGAAAAGGCCCTTGCGGGCCTTTTCTGTTTCACAAAGAACCTGTACTTAACCGCCGTTACCGCCGTTGGCAGCTGCCGCCGGTGCGGACATGGTGTTGTTCGCCGGCGTGTCGGACTGCGGCGTGGTGTCCATGGTCGGCGCCGGCACCTGCATGAACGCGTTCAGCTTCTTGATGTCATCAGGTGTCAGGATACCGGCCGCCTGCTTCAGCTGCAGGATACTCTTCAGGTAGTTGTAGCGGCTGTTGGCAAAACCAGTCTGCGCCTTGAGCAGGTTCTGGCGCGCGGTCAGCACATCCACGATGGTACGCGTGCCGACCTGCATGCCGGTTTCGGTCGCTTGCAGTGAAGTCTGGTTCGACTGCACCGACTGTTTCAGAGCCTGCACCTGCGAGATGCCGGTGAGCACACCCAGATAGGCGGTGCGAGCCTGCTGTTCGGTCTGCCGCGTTACAAATTTCGCCTGATCTTTGGCGGCATCGAGTTGACGCTCGGCCTGCGACACTTGCGCGCTGGTACCGCCACCTTCGAACAGCGGGACGGACAGGTTCAACATCAACGTGTTGCCATTGGTGTTGGTGAGCTGACCCAGTGGCGGGGTGGCATCCAGGATCTGGCTGTTGTTGTTCTTGTTATGCGTCAACGTCAGATTGAGTTTCGGATAATGTCCGGCTTCCTTGATACCGACATTCGCAGAAGACACATCAACGGCAGCCTGTGCCGCGAGCAGGCTCGGGTTCTGCTTGAGTGCCTGATCAACCCAGGACTTGGCGCTGGCCGGATCCGGGCTGTGCAGCGGCATGTCGGTCAGCGGTTCCTGCAGATCACCGACCACCTCGCCGGTGATGGCGCGCAGTTGTTCTTCCGCGGTGATCACTTGCTGCTCTCCGCCGATCTCATCCGCGACGGCCTGGTCATAAGCCGCCTGGGCTTCCTGCACGTCGGTGATCGCGCTCATGCCGACCTGGTATTTTTCCTTGGCCTGTTCCAACTGTTTGGCATACGCAAGCTTGGCCACGTTATCTGAGGCCAGGGTGTCGCGCGCATTCAGCACATTGAAGTATGCAGTTGCGGTGCGCAGGATCAGATCCTGTTGCGCCGCTTCGAAGTTGGCGGCTGCTTGCGCCACGCTGGCGTCGGCCTGATCCAGAGTCTTCCATGCCGACCAGTCGAAGATCGGCTGGGTCAGTTGCAGCGAGTAGGTGGTGCTGTAGCTGCGGGTATCCAGATTGGCATTCAGGTAAGTGTTGGTGTTCGGGTCATACACCAGCGGAAAACTGCCACTGGAACGGCTGAGCTGACGATCGGCGTTGAGGCTCAGGTTCGGCAGGTAACCGGCGCGGGCGATGGCCTTGTTCTCGACCTGCGCCTGGTAATTGGCCTGGGCCTGGGCGAAGGTCGGGTCGTTCTTGAGTGCCAGTTGATAGACGTCCCAGAGATCGGCGCTGTGGGCCGGCGCGGCGGCCAAAAAGCCCGCCGTGGCGAGCCCGAGTACGAAAGTGCGGATGATATTCACCTTGGCTCCTGTTGTTCCGTCAGGTGTGTTAGTTAAATATAACACTAAAACATTGAAAGCGGCAATGCAAGCCTTTGCAGCCGG
>JBOIBL010000162.1:0-20655 GCA_050739495.1 Gammaproteobacteria bacterium
AGCTGCTCGGTAACACTGGTTTCGAAAACGGTTCAAGCAACCCCGCACCCTGGACCGCGTCTTCAGGTGTGGTGAGCAACAGCAGCAGCGAACCGCCGCATGCGGGAACCTGGGATGCCTGGCTGGACGGCTATGGCTCCAGCCATACGGATACGGTGTCTCAAACAGTCACGCTGCCCAGCACCGCGACCACTGCCACCTTATCCCTGTGGTTGCATATCGATACGGCCGAGACTGGCAGCACCGCCTATGACACCCTTACGGTGGAACTGGATAACGCCTCCGGTACGCGGCTCACTACGCTGGGTACGTTCTCAAACGTAAATGCCAATAGTGGATACACCCAGCACAACTTCGATGTGAGCGGCTATCTTGGTCAGACCGTTACCGTGAAAGTGACAGGCACGGAAGACAGCCGTTATCAGACGTCGTTCGTGCTCGACGATGTGACGCTAACAGTCCAGTAAAGGCGCGTTTAGCTCCCTCGACATTCCCGTCCAAGGGGATGTCGAGGGAGTATTTTTCGACTGAAGACGCCGGCATTTTCAATTTCAGATGGCGGAAATTCAGGTAGCAGGAGAATCCATGCGATTTCCAGCACCGGAATTGAACTTTTCGTATCAGGTACTTATCGCACATTTGCGCGACCTTCCGCTGCCAGTGCTATGCTGGGGCAACGCGGTTCCTGGTGAATCAACATACACATGCCCTGGACGCTCAACTATTGCGAACCTGATCGCATCCTGACGGTGAAATGCGAAGGGCCTTATTCAGCGAACGATCTCGCCCCCATGACCAGCGCTGCCATAGACAGGTTGCATGAAGTCCAGTCACTGCGTGTGTTGCTCGATTTCTCTGCCGCGATCGCCCAGCTTTCGATTGCAGACGTTTACAAGCTCCCGGAAATATACTCTGCCTTGCACGCGCCAAGGCTCGCTCGCCTTGCGATGCTCGTACCAACGGACCACTACCGGATGGAGATATACCAGTTCTATGAGGATCTCTGCGTCAATCGCGGATTCTTCGTCAAGCTCTTCGATGACGCAGCTTCGGCAAAAGCGTGGTTAATGGAAGGGCAATGGATTTGACAGCCTTGATCCCTGATCTATCTTTTTTTAGTCCCAGCCGGCAACAGCAGCAAGATCCCTCCAAGCACGATAGCACTCACGCCAGCCCACATCGGCACATTCACATGCTCTTGTTTTTTTATTGCGAACTCTATTGGACCAAGTTTCGCTTCATGACTGGACTTCGTATAATCGAACCCGCCATAGACAAGCCCTAATATCCCGACCGCGATAAACAGCACCCCGGCAACCTTGATTATTTTCATCGCACGTCTCCAGAAAAAATGTCTTCAACATTTACCGTCAAAAACACAAAACTCATGCTGGCCCATGTGGGCTGCCGCAAGACACTCAACTGCCTGACTCACCCCGCCTCGTAATAGCGGGGTGACACATCTTTGACAAGATCATTTATTCTGCCTGGCATCGGATGTATTTTCCAAATCCAGGTTGTAAATTCTTTTACTGTCACCGTCCTGACCCAGACCGGATTGTTTACTCTCATCGATATATGAAGTCGCGATAAGACGTCCGGCGACAATCTGCAATTTGCCGTCGCGCGTTTCATCTACCGTTACGCAAAGAAAGAACTTGCAGAACTTTCCGTGAAAGGTCTGTTGGTAGGCCAGCGGCACCCCCTTGGCATCAAGCCAGATCGTCATACCGCCCCGATAATCGCTGATATTTGAACGTTCCTCCTTGGATGCCTTGAAGGGTAATTTCATGCTCAGTTCCTGGACCTGCGCACCATCAAGCTCCGTCTGTTTGCTCGCTACAGCCTCGGCGCCATCCAGTGCACGTGACAAACCAGGCGCAACCGACACGATACGTTCGATTTCCATCGGACCTACCTCTCCCAACAGATCAGCGGTCGGTGTCGGCTGCTCCGGGTTTTCGGCCTTCGCCTGTTGTTCGGCATCGATCCGTTGCAACAGTGCCGGGCTTAGATGAATGCCCAGCCCCTCTCCGGCATCGATCGCCAGCTGGAGTTGTGCCGGTGGCGTCTGTTTGGTGTCCTTCTGCTTATCATCCTGTTTCGGGTTGAGTTTGATCGACTGCACATCCAGTGTGCCTTTGATCTCGGTACTGGCGTCAAGTCCCTGCAAGACCGTGCGGAGATCAGACAATGAATCTGCCTCGGCACCCGATATATATCCGGCGAGTACTGCCACAAGCATTCCACTCAACAGAATTCTGGCGGCATGAACGCCACCCATTGGGTTAACCGGTTTCATGAATCTCCCTTCCGCTGTAACTTTCGTTATTTTGAATAAGTATCAAACCAGCAAGCCCTACTTGTCAGCGGGGCTTGCTGGTATTCAACGGAGCAGTACTCTAGCGAATATTGCAAAAGCAATATGCGTACACCCCTCTCGGATCGGTAAACGCTTTCACCACATCCGCCAGTTTGGTCATCTGTCCGTACCACGGCATCATCGTCAGATTACTCTGTGGCAAAAGACTGTTGCCTAGCGAGGAACGGCTGTCGTTAGCCATATTGATCAGTATGCGATCCGTGAGGCTGAGCGGTTTCTCGATGTAGCGTACTGTATAGTTGTCGCCCAGCTTGCCGAGTTTGGCGGCAGCCTTGATGGCATCCTGCAGGTTTCCGAACTTGTCCACCAATCCCAGTTTCTTCGCATCCTGTCCACTCCAGACCCGACCCTGCGCGATGTCATTGACGGCATCCACTTTGAGATTGCGATTATGGGCAACCTTGGTGATGAAGGTCTGGTAACCATGATCGACATTCATCTGCACCAGTTGCTTCATCTGCTCCGACATCGGCCGGGTCAGATCGAAGGCATCCGACAGCGGCGTGGTGCCGACACCATCGGTGTGGATGCCGACCTTGGCGAGCGTGTTCTGGAAGGTCGGGATCATGCCGAAGATACCGATGGAACCGGTCAGCGTGGTGGGACTGGCATATATCTCGTCACCAGCCATGGATATCCAGTAACCACCGGACGCGGCAACATTCCCCATGGAGACGATCACCGGTTTGCCGGCCTCTTTGGTCAATTCGATCTCGCGCAAAATCAGGTCGGATGCGAACGAGCTGCCGCCGGGACTGTCCACCCGCAACACCACTGCTTTCACGCTGTTGTCGTAACGCACCTTGCGGATCAGCTCCGAGGTCGAGTCACCACCGATAGTGCCGGGCGGTTGATCGCCGTCCTGGATATCGCCCTCGGCAATGATCACGCCGACTTCATCGGAACCGATATCCCTGGTCTGCATACCGTCGTCGATCGCCTGCACATAGTTCCGGAAATCGATCTGCCGGAAACTGTGCCGTGATTCGCCCACCACCTTGGTGACGGCGGCTTCCATTTCGTCGTTGTCTGCGATCTTGTCCACCAGCCTGGCCTTCAGCGCGAGTTGTGCGGTATCGCCTTTCACGGCGTCGAGGTTCTTCGAGATGGAATTGATATAGTCAGCCAGCGCATCCGGTTTGAGTTTGCGCGCCTTGGTCACGTCTGCCTGGTAGTTACTCCAGAGCACATTGAGAACGCCGCCCCAGTCTTCGCGCGCAGCAGGAGACATGCCGTTGAGCATGAACGGTTCGACCGCGGATTTGTATTTGCCGACCCGGAAGATGTTCCAGTCCACACCCAATTTCTGCAGCGCATCCTTGAAATACGGCTGGTAGATACCGAAGCCACGCAGGAACACTTGACCTTGCGGATGGATGAAAACCGTATCGGCCATCGCCGCCAGGTAATACTGCGCCTGGCTGTAGGAATCGCCGAGCGCGAACACCGGTTTGCCGCTCTTCTTGAAATCCTTGATGGCGTGACCGATGTCCTGCAGGTCCGCCATACCGGCGCCATCCATCTCATCCGTCTCCAGCACCAGTGCCTTGATGCGGTTGTCGCTCTTGGCCTGCTCGATCGCCGCGATTACATCACGCAGGCGCGTCTGCGGACGCTGCTTCTGACCCATGAGCCGGCTGATGGCGCGCTGTGCCGGATCGCCGGAATACTGTTCCACCAGCGCACCCTGTGGATCGACCACCAATGCTGCCGAAGATGGCACACTGGTCTTGTGTGACGTGAAAATCGCCACCAGGAAGATCACAAGCAGCACGGTGACCACCAGATTGATGGCTATGCGGCAGATGAAATCCCACGCATGCCACGCGCCGCCGAAGATATGCACGATGAAGTTCTTGTCGCTCATGAAAGTTCCTGTCTGTTACTCGTCAAATAAAGGTTCCGCATACAGTTTGTGCATTATGCGCCTGTCGCAACGTCCGCGGCAGCATCCAGCCGCTTGAGTATCTCCGGCAACCAGGCTTCGTGCTCCGGTTTCATCAGGCAGGAGCGCAGTGCAGTAACGGTCTCCGTGTTGCTCGTGAGCCGCGGCCACCATGCGGAAGCCAACGTGTCCGGCACGCGCAACAGGGCCAGATGCAGATGTTCTGCCGCAGCGGCATCGAACGTCGCCTGGGCCAGTTTGCCTGCTGTGCGGCGATCCGCCGCCGTCTGAGTCCAGATCACGATATCCAGCTCGGGTTCCAGCCCGGCGAGATAGCGCGAATCTGTTTTGAGGTGCTTATATAACGCCAGCGCCGCATGGCGCGAGGCGGTAAGCGCCTGCGCGAATTCGCCGCCGCGCTCCATCGGCAACAATCGTTGTGTGGCCCACAGCGCGACCGCGCCGGCGCCTGCACGCGAACACTCGAGGCTGATCTCGCCAAGGTGCAGTGCATCGGACGTGAAATAGGTATACGGCGAGTCGTGCTTGTAGAAGCGGCCCACTGCCGGATCGCGGAACAGCACACAACCGCAACCGTAAGGTTGCAGGCCATGCTTGTGTGGATCCACCACGATCGAATCTGCGAGCCCGGTCATGTCGAAAGCCGCACGCGCCGACGCCGGCAACTCATCCACCAGTTTGTAATAACCCCCATACGCTGCATCCACATGCACGCGGAAACCATATTTTTCCCGCAGCTTGAGTATCGCGTGCAACGGATCCACCGCACCCAGACCGGTGTTACCGAGCGTCGCCACTACCGTCGCGACCTTCTCGCGTTTGAGTAGCTCCTCCAGCGCATTCAGATCCATGCGCCCTGCCGTGTCGACTGCGACAGCACGGAACGGCATCTGCAGCACTTCACACATGCGGCCGTGGGTGTAATGCGCCTGCGAAGATGCCACCACCAGACCATCGGGTGCGGCATGACGTGCCACCCACAAGGCTTCGAGATTGGCGATGGTACCGCTGGCGCAAAGATGCCCAAGGTGTGCGTCATAACCGAACATGCGAGCGATGCCCGCGACCGCTTCACGCTCCATGGCGGAACTCGCACGCCCACCGTCGAGCGCGTGATTGTTGGGATTGATCCAGAGTGCCAGCGTATAAGCCAGACGTGCGACCGGATGCGGCGGTTTCAGCATCTGCCCGGCATACAGTGGGTGCGGATAGGGATAGTTGTCCTGCATGCGTTGCGCAGTCGCCAGCAATACACCACGCAACCGGTCAAGATCGACCTGCGGTTCAAATGCCGGCAGCCCGGCAAAGCCCTTCTCAAGTTCAGCAAGGGCCTGGTCGATCAATTTTAGGCTATCCCGTTCAAACACACCGTTCTCCCAATTGTAGATTCACCTTTGCCGCGCATGCCGAGCCCGGCAGCGACCGCAGCACACCTGACTGCTTCATGGATACTGCGTGGAATCGCCCTCGCTCTGCTTGCCAGGCGTAAGCAGCAATTGCTGCATGTCGTGACGCAACACGGCCTGACGTGCCGGGTCATGAGTCGCGTTCATCAATCCTTTGTACAAGCGTCTTGCATCTTCTGTCAGCCCCGCCTTGGCCAGCATCTTGGCCGCCTGATAACGCGAAGTCTGCGCCCATTGATCCATGGCGTATGGGTTGTTCAGAGTCGCGGAACGCAGATACAGTTCCGCCGCTTTGCTGTAATCACCCAGCGCCTTGTAGGAATCGGCGGTCCAATACAGCAACTGCCGCCGCTGTTCGTCCTGCAGGCTGCCGTTGAGGATGGCTTCGAAGAACGGGATCGCATCCTTGTCGCGACCGATGGTCTGCAGATCGAACAGAACCGGCAATACGTCTCCGGGATCGAATCCCGCGCCGCTCTTGAACAAGGTATTCAATGCCTTGATGCCGGCATCCGGCTTACCGCCCAATACGAATACACGTGCACGCTGCAATTGCCAGGCCGCCGGATCGGTATCGGGTGGCGGTGTATCCAGACCCTGCATCAAACGGGATGCAAGCGGGATGTCCGGGATATCGAGTACATCGTCGACCAGTATGTAACGCACGTCGGCCGGCACGGCCTCCGGTTGCTTGAAGCGACTGGAATCGAGATACAGATGCCGTAATACGTTGGCACCGTCACGCTGTTTCTGTATCAGGGTCGCAAACTGCCAATGCGCGACGTCACGCTGATGGGGTTCGACTGCATTGAATGCCACCACACTGAACAAGGCGCAGGCACTGGTCGGATCCGAATCGAATTTGTTTGAAGCGGCCAGAAACCAGCCCTGGTCATCACCGACTACCAGCTGCAGCTGATTGCCAAGATCTTCGCCATAAGCCAGATAGGCATCCCACAACATGTTCGGAGTGAGTGCGAACAGATCGTCCTGTTCCAGCAAACCGGGTTGCAATCCCAGACCGTTCTGCAAGGCCTTGATGCGTGCCAATGGATTCTTGAGATCGTCCGCCGCCTCGGCGGCGACGGCCCAAGCCTGAATCCGTTTGTCTGTCGGGGCCTTGTCGCTGGTGCCGATGGCGACCGCTTGTGCGAGCGCATCACCTGGCGTCACGCTGCCGGCACGCAAGCCCGCCAGCAGTTGCAGCATCTCGGCAGCATCGCCTTTGCTACCCTTCAGTACATCCAGTGCGGACTGCGGTTGTTGCGCGCGCAGGAACAAACGCGCTTCCAGCAGCGGCCAGTCGCCGGTGTCTTTCGGGTAATCAAGCCGGTAGCGAATCACTGCGCTTTGCGCATCGTCCAGGTTCTTGTCTATCAGATAACTGCGGATCACCAGCTGACGCAGTTTGCTGAGCGTGACGTCGTCCGGGGGCGTGTCACCCATCCAGATCAGCGGGCGCAGGATAGCGCGTGCCCGATCGGCCTTGCCGAGATGCAGCCAGGCATCCGCCGACTGCATCTGTTCCCAGTTGCGGAAATCGGGACTCAGGTCGTCCGGCAGATGTGCTATCCGCGCGGTCACCTGCTGCCATTGTTTGGTGGATTGATAGATATAGATGCGTTCTCGTTCCCAGCTCATCCAGCCGACCGGATCGGTCTTGAAATCAGGTTGCTGTTCCGCAATCAGCTGCGAGGCAAGACCCGTCGCACCGGCACTGGCGAGTGCAGAGACTTCGGCGAGAGTAAGCGCATACCCTTGGGATGGAGCGGCGGACGATGCCTGTGCATGGGTAGCGGTTGCATGGGTGTTTGCCGCCGGGACTTTCGCCGCAGCAGCGACCCCACCGGCATATGCCAGAGTGGTGGCGGACAGAGCGACGGATAGTGACGCGCAGATGTATCGCATGCGGATTCCCAGAGCCGGAAACAAAACGGGTGCCATCAGGCACCCGTCATTGTATCAATAGTATTCGCATCAGCCTGGGGGCTTCGAAAAACCGTCGCGAGCGAAGGCAGAACGAGGCGTGCGACAGTGAGGAAGCGGAGTGTACGCATCAGTACATGAGCATTCCGAACTGGCGCGCAACAAAGTTATGCCGAGCGCAGCAGGTTTTTTCAGACTTTCTCGCGGATACGGGCCGCTTTGCCCGACAGATCACGCAAGTAGTAGAGCTTGGCGCGGCGCACATCGCCTTTGCGCTTCACTTCGATGCCACCGATGGCGGGGCTGTGGCTCTGGAAAGTGCGTTCCACACCTTCACCATGAGATACCTTGCGCACCGTGAACGAGGAATTCAGGCCGCGATTGCTCTTGGCGATGACCAGACCCTCGAAAGCCTGCAGACGCTCGCGTTCGCCGTCCTTCACTTTCACCTGCACGACGACGGTATCGCCCGGCGCGAACGCGGGGATATCTTTCAGCTGCTCTTTTTCGATCTGTTCGATGATCTTGTTCATGACCGTTCTACCTTGTTACAAATCCTGGTTATTTTCGCGGATAAATTCGTCCAATAATGACTTATCTTCCGCACTCAACTGCAACATTTCCAGCAGGTCGGGACGCCGTAGCCAGGTCCGTCCCAACGCCTGCTTGTGGCGCCAGCGACGAATCGCCGCATGGTCACCGCTCAAAAGCACTTCCGGCACGCGTCGGTCAGCCAGATTTTCCGGACGCGTGTAATGCGGATAATCCAGCAGGCCGTTCACGAATGAATCCTCGGCCGCGGAGTCCGCATCGTTGAGCGCGCCGGGTATCAGCCGCGCCAACGCATCGATCAAAACCAGAGCCGGCAGTTCGCCGCCGGAGAGCACGTAATCGCCGATGGAGAGTTCCTCATCCACTTCGGTTTCGATGACCCGCTCATCCACACCTTCGTAGCGTCCCGCCACCAGTATCAGCGCGCCGCAGGCCTGGAGCCGCTGCACACCCTCCTGATCGAGACGCCGGCCTTGGGGACTCAGGTAAATCACCCGTGTCGGTCCGCCTGCCGCTTCCCGCGCCGCAGCGATGGCCGCGCGCAAGGGTTCGACTTTCATCACCATCCCGGGACCTCCGCCGAACGGGCGATCATCCACGGTACGATGCTTGTCGCTGGTATAGTCCCGCGGATTCCAGCCCTGCACCGAGAGCAGACCGCGTTTCACTGCCCGTCCGGTTACACCGAAGCCGAGCAGCGTATCCAGCATCTCCGGAAAGAGCGTCACCACGTCGATGCGCATGGCGCTCATCCTCAGAAATCCGGGTCCCAATCCACCTGGATCAGACCCACATCCATATCCACTTCCTGCACCACCTGTCCGGGAATGAAAGGGATCAACCGCTGGCGTTCGCCTTTCACCACCAGCACGTCATTGGCGCCGGTATCCATCATCCCTTCGACTTGTCCGAGCGAACGGCCATCGCTGAGCCGTACTTCCATCCCGATCAGATCGTCCCAGTAATATTCACCGGGTTTGATTGGTGGCAGTTGATCGCGGCGCACCGCAATCTCAGCACCGATCAGCGTTACCGCCTGATCGCGGTCCGTGATGTCTTTCAACCGCGCGATAATCGTCTTGCCCTGAGGACGGCCTTCCGCCACTTCCCAATCGCGCCACTCGCCGTCCAGTTTCAGTTGCCAAGACGGGTAATTCAGGATGTCTTCGCGGGGCTCGGCCCATGACATCAACTTCACCCAGCCCTTGACCCCGAACAGGGCCGTCACTTTGCCGATGACGACCCGTCTGGACTGCCGGTCGGCCATGGCGCTTAGGGCGCCGGGCTCAGACGGCGACCTTGTGTTCCTTGATCAGGTAAGAGACGCGATCCGAGGGCTGCGCACCCTTGGAAATCCAGTGCTTGATGCGCTCCGCATCCACCCGCAGGGTCTCTTCATGGTCCACCGCGAGCGGATTGTAAAAGCCGATGCGCTCGATGTAGCGACCATCGCGGGATGAACGGCTGTCGGTCACGACTACGTGGTAAAAGGGGCGCTTCTTGGCGCCGCCGCGCGAAAGACGAATAGTCACCATGGGGTTCGAGGTCCTCTGAATGCGAATCCGGGCCCGCCCGGCAAGGGCTGGCTAATGTAAACCGGGCATTTTACGGTATTTTGAGTAAAAGTGAAGGGGTAATAAGGACTTGCGGCGAATTCAGGTCCCTGGACCAGGCCTGACGGGTACCGCCGGAAGGATCAGGCCCCAGCCGGGAGCAAGATCAGCAGAACCACCCCCAGCAGGATGCGATAGACCGCAAACGGCGTAAAGCGGTGGCTGCGGATATAGCCCAGCAGCCATTTCACGGCGATGAAGGCCACGACTAGGGAAACTACGAAACCGACTCCCAGCGCCAACCAGTCCTCATGGACCCCGGCTCCGCCTTTGAGTGCCTTCAAAAGCTCGTAGCCGGTCGCAGCATACATCGTCGGGATCCCGACCAGGAATGCGAATTCGGTCGCTGCCGAACGGTTACTGGTACCGAACAGCATGGCCGCGAAGATCGTGGCGGCCGAGCGCGAGGTCCCTGGGAAGATACCGGCCACCATCTGCGCGATACCGACCAGGATCGCGACCCGCCAGGTCACTAAAGTACGATCCGGCTGGCGTGCGGCGAACTGCTCGGCCGCGATCATCCAGATCCCGCCGATGATCAGCGCCCAGGCGATCGGGGTCACGGTTTCCGGCAACCTGAAGCCCAGTTTGACCGCGACAAAGCCGATGACCGCCGTAATCAGGAACGCAATGCTCAGCTTCAGCAGATAATCGCGGTTGGCGGATTCCCGCCACTGGGTCAGCAGCGCCCAGATACGTTGCCAGTAAACCAGGGTGATCGCCAGAATCGCCCCGGCCTGGATACCTATGTTGAACAGATCCGAACGCGCACCCAGCCAGTGCTCGGCAATCAGCAGATGGCCGGTACTGGAGATCGGCAGGAATTCAGTGATGCCCTCGATGATGCCGAGGAGGATGACGCGGATCAGGTCATGCATGAGTGTGGATTCCAATAACCGATGTGCCGCAAGTGTACCCGCAACTATTTCTTTGCATAGTGCTCAGCACCCATAAAATGCAACGACACATAAGGCTGCTCGCCCACCACCCAGCTGTCATGCGGGACCGGGGGGATGTAGAACAACTCGCCGGCCTTCAGCTCGACCACGGTGCCGTCATCAAATGCCGCCGTCGCGGCGCCGGATACCACCATACCGACATGCTCCACTGAACAATGTGCAATGCCCAGTGCTCGACCCACGTGTTCGCTCCATTTCCAGCCCGGTTCGTAGGTTGCGCGACCGATGGTCATCCCGCCCAGATGCACGATTTCGAACTTGCCTTTCGACATCGTACGCATTTCGTCCGGTGAATCGAAACGCTTGAGGATGACTTCAATTGATGGGGCATTCATTTCTTTGAACTCCTGAAGTCAATATTCACATGGCGCAACCTAAGTGCATATTCAAGATTCAGAACCCCGGCGGCAATCCGCCCTTGAAACCTCTGAGCATCTTCGCCATCCCGCCGCCGGCCATCTTCTTCATGAGCTTTTCGAGCTGCGTATATTGCTTCAGCAACCGGTTCACATCCTGCACCTGGGTGCCGGAACCGGCCGCGATGCGGCGGCGACGCGAACCGTTCAGGAGATCGGGTTTACGGCGTTCCTTGAGCGTCATGGAATTGATGATGGCGACCTGGCGACGCAAGTCCTTGTCATTGAACTGGGCCTTGAACTGGGCCTTGGTCTGTTCGGGAATTCTGCCCGCACCCGGCAACTTGTCGAGCATCGCGGAGAGTCCGCCCATGTTCTGCATCTGCTGCAGTTGGTCGCGGAAATCCTCGAGATCGAAACCCTTGCCTTTCTTGAGTTTGCTGGCAAGTTTCTCCGCCTTGGCATGATCCACACTCTGCTGTGCCTGCTCTACCAGACTCAGCACGTCGCCCATGCCGAGGATGCGCGAGACCACGCGTTCCGGATAAAACGCTTCCAGTGCTCCGACTTTCTCACCCACCCCCATGAACTTGATCGGCGCCCCGATGATATGCCGTGCCGAAAGCGCAACACCGCCGCGTGCATCGCCATCGGTCTTGGTGAGGATGATGCCGGTGATTGGGAGAGTCGCGCCGAATGCTGCAGCGGCGTTGGCTGCGTCCTGGCCCGCCATGGCATCCACCACGAACAGGGTTTCACTGGGCGAAACAGCGGCATGGATACGCTGCGCTTCTTCCATCATGTCGGCATCGACATGCAAACGTCCGGCCGTGTCCACGATCAACACGTCATGCAGACGCTTGCGTGCTTCCTCCAATGCCAACATCGCAATCGTCACCGGTTCGTTACTGGTGGGCGCGAAATAATCCACTTCGATCTCACTCGCCAAACGTTGCAACTGTTCGCGTGCCGCGGGGCGATACACGTCAGTACTGACCAACAACACGCGTTTACCAGGTTGCTCCTTGAGCAGACGCGCCAGTTTTGCGGCGCTGGTAGTCTTACCCGCACCCTGCAGGCCAGCCAACAGGATCACTACGGGTGGCGTCACGTTCAGGGTGAGTACGGTCTCGCCCTCACCCATTACGCGTATCAGTTCATCGTGCACGATCTTGATGAAGGCCTGGCCCGGCGTCAGGCTCTTCAGTATTTCTGCACCGAGCGCACGTTCGCGTACCAGTTCGGTGAATGATTTCACCACCGGCAAGGCGACATCGGCTTCCAGCAACGCCATGCGCACATCTCGCAGCGCGTCGCGGATATTGGTCTCAGTCAGGCGTCCGCTGCCACGCAACAGGTCGAGGGTGCGGGTCAGCCGCTCACTTAGTGAATCGAACATGGGTGCGAAAGGTTCTTAATATGAAAATCGGGAAAGGTGTTAAAACACCAGAATTATAACTCGAAGACCTCATTGCCCTGCAGACGATGTACGCGTCTGGCCGGTAACGCAGCCTGGATTTCGGAGAAAATCAGCTCTTCCGCGCCGGGCTTCAGATGCGTGATGTAAATATCGGGATCGTGTTTCAGCTTGACCAGGTCTTCAGCCAGAGTGCGGGGGCAATAATGCCGTGCCAGTTCCGCGAGCTGTTCATTGTGATTGGCGAACGCGGTCTCGACCATCAGTATATCGATGCGCGGATAGGCATTAAGCGCATCCCAGAACGTGTCATTGGTAGAGGTATCGCCGCTGAAGGCGAAGACCTTGCCGCCGGACTCAAGCACGTAGCCAGCACCGGGCACCGTATGGTTCACTTCAATCATATGCAACTTGCGCTTGCCGAGTTTGACATGCGTACCCAGTGCAAGCGGCTCATATTTCAGCACCGAGTGGGCCGGATCAGGTATTTCCTCAAAATCCGGCCACAGGACCCAGTTGAAAATATGCTTGCGCACTGCGTCCAGGGTCTCGACCCGACCACGGACCGTGATCGGTGTCTTGAGGGTATCGAAGATGGTATCCACCAGTAATGGCAGACCACAGGTGTGATCGAGGTGTGAATGGGTCAGAAACAGGTGGCGGATAGCGCGCAGTTCGGGCAATGGCAGATCACCAATGCCGGTGCCGGCATCGATCAGGATGTCATCATCGACCAGCAGCGAAGTGGTTCTGAGCCCCGCACCGATGCCGCCGCTGCAACCAAGTATTTTTATTCGCATATATGCATGCCCCGCGCCGTAGCTGCGGCGCATCACCCCCACGCGAAGCTTAGCACATGGTGTCGTCGGTGCTTCACCCGGCACGGGTTGCTGTGCGATGATGGCGCTACGCCACCCGTTCGTACCTGCATAAACCCATGCGTTTCAATGGCATCGCCATCCTGGCCCTGATCCTTTACCTGCTGGCGGCAGTCGCGCTGCTGCTGCGCTTGAAGCGCAAAGGTCCACGCCTGTTGCGTGAAGGACGCGGATTCGCCTGCAGTGCCGGTCTGACCGCAATCCTGCTGCATACCATCGCCCTGTATGCCCTCATCTTCATCCCGCACGGGATGGATCTGGGCTTTTTCAATACGGCCTCGCTGGTCGGCTGGCTGGTGGCCGGCATCGCGTTGGCTTCGCTGGCACGACCCAAGTTCGAGAATCTCGGACTGGTGCTGTTTCCGTTGGCGGGTATCAGCATCCTGTTGGCAGAACTTTTCCCCAGTGATCGCCTGATGGTGCTGGAGACGGATTGGCCGCTGGATGCGCACATCATCCTCTCACTCATCGCATACAGCCTGTTCGCGGTGGCGGCACTGCAAGCAATGTTGATCGCGTTTCAGGAATACCGCCTGCGGCAACACAGCCCCGGTGTCTGGTGGAACACCTTGCCGCCGCTTCAGGAAATGGAACGATTTCTGTTCCAGCTGATCGCTGCAGGATTCGTGTTGCTGACTCTCGCACTGTTCACCGGTTTGATCTTCGTCACCAATCTGCAGGCTCAGCATCTGACCCACAAGGTGGTGCTTTCGACCCTGGCGTGGGTGGTCTTTGCGGTGTTGCTCTGGGGACGCTGGCGTTACGGCTGGCGGGGCCGTACTGCGATCCGCTGGACCTTGAGTGGATTCATCTTTCTGATGCTGGCTTATTTCGGCAGCAAACTGGTACTTGAGCTTATTTTGGGCCGGCACTGGAATATCGGCTCATGAACACGCCGGATCGGCGCGGCAGGGAGTAAGCACGCTTTTGGAAACAGTTCCACTCTGGATCCTCATCCTTGGCCTGGTCCTGCTGCTGGTCGTGTCGGCATTCTTCTCGGGTTCCGAGACCAGTCTGATTTCGCTCAACCGGCATCGTCTGCGCCATCTGTCACATGCCGGACATCGCGGTGCACAACTCGTCGAACGTCTCTGGCAACGTCCGGATCGCTTCATCGGTATCGTGCTGCTCGGCAACACCCTTTCAAACATCGCCGCTTCCGCCCTGGCCACGCTGATCGCATTGCGTATCGGCGGCGACAGCGCCGTACTCGTGACGACAGTACTGCTGGCGTTGCTGGTCCTGATCTTCGCCGAAGTCGCGCCCAAGACCCTGGCTGCACTCTATCCGGAACGCTTCGCCTTTCCCGCCAGCTATGTATTGCTGCCGCTGCTGCAATTGCTGTATCCAATCGTATGGCTGGTGAACCTGCTGGCCAACAGCATGTTGCGACTGTTCGGCGTAAACAGCCTGGACCGCAAGCGGCATTCCATGAGCAGTGAGGAATTACGCAGCGTGGTGATGGAAGCCGGCGCATTGATTCCAAAACGCCACCAACGCATGCTGGTAAGCATCCTCGATCTGGAGAAGATCAGAGTCGAGGACATCATGGTGCCGCGCAACGAGATCAACGGCATCGATCTCAACGCCGACTTGGACGAGATCATGTCGCAACTGCGCACCAGTCAACACACGCGACTGCCGGTTTACGAGGACAGTATCGATCAGGTGCTTGGGTTCCTGCATGCCCGGCATGCATTGCATCTGGTCGCGAATGATGATCCGACCAAGGAACTGCTGCGTTCGGTGCTGCGCGAACCCTATTTCGTTCCGGAAGGAACTTCACTGCAGCAACAGTTGATCAATTTCCAATCGGCCAAACGCCGCATCGGCCTGGTGGTTGATGAATACGGTGACATCCTGGGTCTGGTCACGCTCGAAGATATCCTGGAAGAGATCGTGGGTGAATTCACCAGTGATCCCGCGGCACAACATCGCGACATATATAAGGAAACAGACGGCAGTTATCTGGTAAACGGTAACGCCAGTGTGCGCAGCCTGAACCGTGCCATGAACTGGCATCTGCCGACCGGTGGGCCGCGTACTCTGAACGGGTTGATCCTCGAATATCTGGAAGCGATCCCGCAACCGGGTACCAGCCTCAAACTCGCGGGGCATCCGGTGGAGATAGTGCAAAGCACCAGCAACGGTGTGAAGACGGTGCGTATCCAGCCCGCGCTGGTTGAAACGACAGCAAATAAAAAATGAATCCGCGTCATGCTGCTGCAAGCCAGTCGCTATCAAACCAGGTCAACAACCAGACAAGCGTCAGATTGCGTTCACCGCTTCCGACAGACGGTTGACCTGTACGACTTCGATTCCCTCTACGCCACCTTTACGCGGCGCGTTCCCTTTCGGGACGATGGCACGTTTGAAGCCGTGCTTGGCCGCTTCGCGCAGCCGTTCTTCACCGTTATAGACAGGACGAATCTCACCGGCAAGTCCAACCTCGCCGAACAGGATCAGGTCGTTCGGCAATGGCCGGTCCTTGAAACTCGATAACGCCGCCATCAGCACCGGCAAGTCGGCAGCGGTCTCGTTGACCCGCAAACCGCCTACCACGTTCACGAACACATCCTGCCCGGCCATGGCGATACCGGAATGCCGGTGCATCACTGCCAGCAGCATCGAGATCCGGTTCGCATCGAGGCCCACTGCCACACGCCGCGGATTCGATAACTGGCTGTCGTCCACCAAAGCCTGCACTTCGATAAGCATCGGCCGGCTGCCTTCCCGGATCACCGTGATCGCACTGCCGCTCACCGCTTCCGCATGCCGCGACAGGAAAATCGCCGACGGGTTCTTCACTTCCTTGAGTCCGTCCTCGGTCATGGCGAACACGCCCAGTTCATTGGCTGCGCCGAACCGGTTCTTGACCGCGCGGATGACCCGATAGCGGCTGCCGGCATCGTTCTCGAAATACAACACGGTATCCACCATGTGTTCCAGCACCCTGGGGCCGGCGATCGCACCTTCCTTGGTTACATGTCCGACCAGCAGCACCGCGGTCCCACTGTGCTTGGCAAACCGCACCAGCATCGCCGTACTCTCGCGCAACTGGGCCACCGAACCCGGCGCCGATTGCAGCGTCTCGGTAAACATGGTCTGGATCGAATCCACCACCAGCACTGCCGGCCGGGCCCTGGCGGCGGTCTCGAGCAGACGTTCAACGCCGGTCTCGGCTGCCAATTGCAACGGCTTCCCCGCCACCCCCAGGCGCCGGGCCCGTAAACCCACCTGCTCCAGAGACTCTTCGCCGGTGACATACAGCACCGGCTGACTGACCGCCAGGTTAGCCGCGGATTGCAGCAACAGGGTGGATTTGCCGATACCCGGATCGCCGCCGATGAGTGTCACCGAGCCGGCTACCAGCCCGCCACCCAGCACCCGGTCCAGTTCCGCCAGGCCGCTGCCCAGCCGTGGCTGGGCTTGGCCTTCGACCTCGGACAGGTGCCGGACCGCAGTCTCGCCCGCGTAGCCGCCGCGAACCGGGGGCTTGCCTGACCGTCCGGGCGCTGGCGCCTCCACCAGGGTGTTCCAGCCGCCGCATTCCGGGCACTGCCCGGCCCATTGCAGGGTCCGGCCGCCGCAGGCATCGCAGACATAGACGGTTCGGTTCTTGTTCATGGGAATTCCCTGCCGCAAGGATCGGCGAACAACATCTTGTTACCCGCCGGGGGGCGAAATGGTAGCACGCAGCCTCTTCTCAGCCGGCCCATGGCGGCAAGGGTTTTGCTTCCGTTTTGGTGAAAATTCAAGGTACTATGGTCTACCCTTAATAAATTCACATAACTGCGGGGGAAACCTGGGTGAAGCGCAGCTTCTGGAGCACCCATTGGTTCACGGGATTGTCCTATGGACTGGTGTTTCTGCTGATTGCTTATATTGTCCTGCCCGATGCGTTTGGTCGCCTGGAGACGGCGGCTTACGACTTGGGCGTCAGCATGGCCAGCAGTACTCCAAGTAACCAGATCGCTGTCGTCGCAATCGATGATGCCAGCATCAACCAGCTGGGTCGCTGGCCCTGGCCGCGCGATTATCACGCCGATCTCATCGACCGCCTGCACCAGGATCACGCCCGCGTGATCGCCACCACCGTATTGCTCTCGGAAGAACAGCTGGACCTGGGTAGCGTGTATATCCGCAGCATGATGGATTTTTACGACCATTGCTCGGAACTCGGCGCAGTCGCACCGTTTGCACCTGCTGCAAATACCACATCCCGCGCGGCAGCGAGTTCCAATTGCCCACCCGATGCGGTCCTGCCAAGCCCAGGCGAGACACTCAAGGTTCCGGTGCCAGTTAAACAAGCGCTCTTGAATCTGCGTGAGAAGATGCAGGAAGCAGAACAAACCCTGGATGCGGATGCGAAACTGAGCGCAAGCATCAAGGCCGCCGGCAATGTCGTGATCCCGATGGTATTCACACTCGGTGAACCGCTCGGTCGCCCCAATGAATCCACCCCGGATTACATACTCAAAAGCGCCCTAGGCCCATTGATCTCGACGCCAGACGATCAAGGCCAGCCACTGCCCACCACGGGCATGAGCATACCGGTGGCCAAGTTTGCCAAGCCTGCATCCATGGTGGGATTCCTGAACGACACCCAGGATCCTGACGGCGCCTTGCGGGCTGAACCGCTGGTACTGCGTTACTACGATATCTACTATCCATCGATGGCGTTATCGGTCGCCATGAAATACCTCAACCTGCGCCCAGACGACGTGCACGTCATGCCCGGTAAAGGCGTGCAGGTAGGCAGATTATTCATCGGCACCACACCCGGCTTGCGCATGCGCAACTTCTATTACAGCGGTACCGGCAGCAATCCGCCGTTCCCGGTGTATTCGTTCGCCGACGTCAAACTGGGCAAGATCCCGCCCAGCGCATTCCAGGACAAGATCGTGTTGATCGGTGCGACCGCAACCGGCCTGGGCGATCGTTTCCCGACGCCGACTTCCTCCAGCATGGCACCGGTCCTGGTACTGGCCAATGTAGTGTCGAGCATCCTGCAACAGAACTTCTTCACGCAGCCGCAATGGACCGACTATGTGACGATCGCGGTGTTGCTGCTGGTGATCCTGTATCTCGCGTTGCTGCTGCCGCGACTGAAACCGGGGCTGGCAGCATTGCTCAGTCTCAGTCTGGTGATCATCCTGCTGGCGGTTGAATTCAGTCTGCTGGAAAGTCAGCATTTGTGGATCGAACTGATGATACCGGCACTGTTGCTGGTGACCGGCCACCTGATCATGACCGTGAAGCTATCCGGACTTACCAGTCGTCTGCTGGTACGCACGGAAGCCGATAGTGCCGAGAGCAGCAAGATGCTGGGACTGGCGTTCCAGGGTCAGGGCCAACTGGACATGGCATTCGATAAATTCCGTAAATGTCCGATGGATAACTCGATTGCGGACCTGCTCTATAACCTGGCGCTTGATTACGAACGTAAGCGCCAGTTCAACAAGGCCGGCTCCGTCTATCAATACATTCATGAATACGATTCCAAGTTCCGTGATGTCGCAGAACGGTTGCAGCGCTCCAAACAACTTGAAGGCACCGTGATCCTCGGCGGCAGCGGCGGCAACACTGCAGCCGGGACCCTGATCATGGGTGGTGAAGGTGTGCAGAAACCGATGCTCGGCCGATACCAGGTGGAAAAGGAGCTTGGCAAAGGCGCCATGGGCGTGGTGTATCTGGGACGCGATCCCAAGATCAACCGCGTGGTCGCGATCAAGACTATGGCCCTGTCGCAGGAATTCGAAGGCGATGAACTCGAGGAAGTGAAACAGCGTTTCTTCCGTGAAGCAGAGACGGCGGGACGCCTGAACCATCCCAACATTGTCACCATCTACGATGCCGGCGAAGAGCATGATCTCGCCTACATCGCGATGGAATTTCTCAAAGGCAAGGATCTGACCGGCCACATCAAACCGAATACCTTGTTGCCGCCAAAACGCGTGATGGACATTATCGTGAGCGCAGCCGAAGCACTCGATTACGCGCATACTCAGAACGTAGTGCATCGCGATATCAAGCCCGCCAACATCATGTATGAAGAAGACAGTGGTGCAATCAAACTTACCGATTTCGGTATTGCACGTATCACCGACTCCAGCAAGACCAAGACCGGAATGGTATTGGGTACACCGTCCTACATGTCACCGGAGCAACTTTCGGGCAAGAAAGTGGATGGTCGTTCCGATCTGTTCTCGCTGGGCGTGACTTTCTATCAGATGCTTACCGGTCAATTGCCGTTCCAGGCTGATTCTATGGCGACGCTCATGTTCAAGATCGCCAACGAACCGCATGGACCCGTCACGACTTTGAGACCCGAGTTACCGGCAGTGATTGACGTTATCATCAACAGGATATTGAACAAGGATTCTGACCAGCGTTACCAGACCGGGGCCGAATTTGTCCGTGATGTACGGGCGGCTGCGGCACAGACAGGTCAATAGAGGGCGGTCGTCAAATGAGTTACAAGGGAAAACTGAATTTCATCGGGCTCACGGACAAGGGCATGGTGCGTCCCAATAACGAAGATGCCATCGGCACCAATCTTGATACCGGCCTGGTCATCGTCGCGGATGGCATGGGCGGGTATAAGGCCGGCGAAGTGGCAAGCGGCATCGCCGTGCAGACCATCACCGAGTTCGTCGCGAATGGTCTCAAGGATACGCGCAAGCGCACCGGCAGCAGTGAAAGCGGTTACAGTCACGAAAGCACGTTGTTGCGTAACGCTATTCTCAAAGCCAACGACATCATCCACCAGACCGCTCAGAGCCAACCCCAATGCGAAGGCATGGGTACCACCGTGGTCGCCTGCCTGTTCTATAACAACCGGGTCTCCGTAGCGCATGTGGGGGATTCGCGGGTGTACCGTATCCGCCATGGCCAGTTCGAGCAAGTCACGGTTGACCACTCCCTGCTGCAGGAACTGGTATCCCGGGGATTCTACACCCCGGAAGAAGCCCGCAAGTCGCTCAACAAGAACCTGGTGACACGAGCGCTCGGCATCGAGCCGACCGTGCAGGTGGATGTCCAGGAAGACGTCGTATTGCTCGACGATACCTACCTGTTATGCTCCGATGGCTTGCATGACATGGTGGAAGACCCCGATATTCACTTAACCCTCAAGACATTTAGTGCTAACCTTGAAACGGCAGCTCAGCAGCTCATAAAGCTGGCGAACGACAATGGCGGCCGGGACAATGTCTCGGTGGTACTGGCCAGACCGCTGAAATCGTTCGAGGCCCAGA
>JBOIBL010000163.1:0-8647 GCA_050739495.1 Gammaproteobacteria bacterium
CACCCAGTTGCTTGCCGATCCGGGTTACGGAAAAGATGCCGCGTATTGCATTACCGGATGAGGTGCGTTCCTCGACCAGGGCATGCTTGCGGCCCGTCCGCATCAGGGTCTCAACGATGTCTCCGACACAGGCCTCGGCCACGTCCGACATGTTCATGACTTCGAGTTTTTCGCGTGGTGTCATGATGTCCCGCACCAATACTTCCTGGTGGCTGACACCGGATTCACGTTGGAACCGCAACGGTCGGTCGCCCTTGATATCGTTGAGTGTGACGAGTCCCAGCAGAGCACCAGGTTCATTCACCACGAACAATAACCTGACCCGGCTGTGCCGCATGCGTTCCTCGGCTCTGTCGATTGGGGTGTTCAATCCGACGGTGGCGGGAACCACACGTGACAGATCTGTCATTACATTGATCGCTGGATTTGTAATCGCTACGTGTTCCGGTAAATCATCACCGGGGCTTATCAAAACAATATTTTCGGAGGCGAGCCTGACGGGCAACGCCCGATAATTTTTGTTCATGGCAGAATTGTCCTTACTGCATGCCGACGTGTCGGCGCGTCTACATTATAAGTCCGTTGGCGTGAACTGCGCGTACCCCTCCGATGACGGTTATACGCGGAAGTTTCGCCATCTGGAAGCGGTCCGGCGGCACGCTGAAAGTATCTCGTCCATGTTAGAATCTGCTGTAATAATCGCCTTTTCGACGGTTTGATTGCATGCAAAGAAATATCCGTATCACGAACGTTCACCTTGACCTGGGGGCCGGCCGACGCGGTACCGACATGGGCTCTTCCGCAATGCACGTTGCAGGCCTGGTCCCGGCGCTGAAAAAACTCGGCCATAATATCGTCGGCGTACACAACATCGGTCAGATCGCGATGGAATCTGCCGAAATAGGCAACCCGCGCGCACGATACCTCAATATCATCAACGGCATTTGCCGGGAACTGGCCGATTCCACGCAAGGCACGCTGAAGACGGGGGAATTCCCGTTGATATTGGGTGGCGATCATTCGCAGGCAATCGGTTCGATCGCCGGCATCGCGCGGCAGTTGCGCAGCGAGGGTAAAGCACTCGGGGTGCTTTGGGTCGACGCGCACACCGACATGAATACCCCTGAATCGAGTCTGTCCGGAAACATTCATGGCATGCCGCTTGCGACATTGCTTGGTAACGGCCCGCAGGAACTGACTTCTATCAGCGGCGACGGTCCGGCCCTGAAACCTGAAAATGTCGTCGTTTTCGGTGCGCGTGACGTAGATCCCAAAGAAGCCAGGATCGTGAAGGAGATGGGCGTACGGGTCTTCACCATGAGCGAAATCGACGCGCGCGGCGCTGGCGCATGTCTCGAAGAAGCGCTGAGTATTCTCGGCAAAGCCAGCGGCGGCATCCACCTCTCTTACGACCTCGACGGCTCCGATCCATCGGTTGCGCCTGGCACCGGCACCCCTGTCCCCGGCGGATTGAATTTCCGTGAGTCGCATCTGGTCTGCGAGATGGTCGCCAAAAGCGGTCGTCTGATCAGCATGGAGATGGTGGAACTCAATCCGACCATGGATGTGGAAAACAAGACTGGCAAGTTCGCCGTGTGGCTGATCCAGTCGGCACTGGGACGTACCATCCTCTGAATCTCGGCACCTGCAATCGGGAATTGCGCCATGAATGATCGTGTAAAAGAATTCACCGAATTCCGGCAACGCATGAATGAACGTCTGTTGCGCGAGGATAACCGCGTGATCAAGCGCATGTTTTCGCTGGACAGCCTGACGTATCAGGAAAGCGTGCTGCCGGCCAAAACCAAGGAACTGCTCGGTCTCACCGCTTCCATGGTATTGCGCTGTGACGACTGCATCAGCTACCACATCGGTCAATGTCTGGAGACCGGTTCCAGCAAGCAGGAGATCATCGAGGCGATGAGTGTGGCGCTGGTCGTTGGCGGCACCATCGTGATCCCGCATCTCAGACGCGGCGTGGACTTTCTGGATCAGATCACTGCGGACGAGCCAAAATAATAACGCCTGTTATCAGACGCTCATTTCGCCTTGACGAAGGCGCGCATCTGCCCCGTAAACCGCTCCGTACCTTCCACCTGGTTGCCGTATTTCCGCATATCCCCAGCTTGCATCGCAACTGACAAGGCTGCGATACGTGCCTGCGGAGTAGGATGGGTCTTGAGTAACAGTTCGACCTTGCCGCTCTTCGGGTCGATGCTCTGTAGCATCTGCAACACCGCGACCAGCGCATACGGGTCGTAACCGGAACGGGCGGCGAGCACCACGCCTTCGCGATCGGCTTGGAATTCATCGTCCTTGTCGAGACCGCGTGAGTACACCAGCTTGGCACCGACGGCGATCTTGGCCAGCGCTTCGGTGCTGTAACCCTGTTGCTGCATCCCGAGCTGCGCGGCAGTACCCAGCAGTTCCAGCCTGGATTCACGGCGGATCTCGTTCAGATGGTGTTTGCGAACCACATGGGTGATCTCGTGACCGAGCACACCGGCGAGTTCTGCTTCACTGTGCATGCGCAGCAGTAATCCCTTGGTGATGAATACATAACCGCCAGGTGCGGCATACGCATCGATGTCGGTGTCGTCCAGCACCGCGAAATGCCACGGCAGATCGGGGCGGTCACTGTGCAAAGCAACCCAACGCCCCACCCGGTTGACGTATTCCTGCAGTGCAGGATCATTCACAGGCTTGGATGCGCCGAGCAGCACCGCGGCGGATTCCTGACCGATCTGCTCTTCTTCATCGAGACTGATCGGTGCAACCGCATGTTTGACGTCACCCGCCAGCGACGCGAGTTGGCTCGGCTGCATCTGCATCAGCTGCGCACAACCTGCAAGTAATAACATCAGCGCGCAACTGAAACATCCGACAAGAATGTGACGTATCCAATTAGTCTTCGGCAAGCCCATGTTCATCACTTGCCTCCTCTGGAATCTTTGGGCAGGTAAGCGACCTGCTCGGTCTTCAATTTCAATGCAGCAGCATAGCGACGCGCCGCATCGGGGGTAGCTGCGTATTTCGACAACGCCAGCACCGCCTGTGGATTCGGAGTCGCATTCTGGATGGTGCCTTCGTTGAGACCCCGTACGCCGGTGGTGGCGGTCGTCCCCGACGCACCGGCGCGCCCACTTTCGAACAGGTTGAATGCATTTGTATCCCAGGAGCTGCCAGGGTTAGTGCCCGCGTTGCTTTGGAACCGCAAGCTGGTCATGGGAACCCAGCCATCCTGCCCGGATGCCAGACGCACGTGATACCAGCCGCCCTGCCGCGCGAGAATGGTGACACCGGTATTCTGTGGAACGGCCACCGTCACATGGGCATCCGTGTAGGGACTGTCATTCAGGCTGACATTGGCCACGGTTTGCGCATTGGTTTGCGAAGCCGCATGCACCAGGCCCAGCACCAGTAACAACGTAGTCCCCAAAGTAATCCCGCGTTTCATGCGCTATTTCTCCCCCGGTTCGAATAACTGCACCGGCTGTTCCCGGCCTTTTACTTTATAGGTGCCCCGGTCGGTGAAGTCAAAGGCATCTCCACATCGATCCCGGGTAGCGGCCGATATCAGCACCCTCGCCACACCCTTGGTCTGGCCCTCGATACGGCTCGCCAGGTTCACGCTGTCGCCGATCGCTGTGTAATCGAGCTTGTTCTCCGAACCCATAAACCCGACCACCGCCTGTCCGGTATGGATGCCGATACCGATATCGAAGGTCTCGGACAGATCGCCAAGATCCTTGCGGAATTCGAGCAATACCTGCGCCATTTCCAGGGCAGCGGCGACGGCATGCCTCGCCTGTTCTTCGTCCGGCACAGGCGCACCCCAGAATGCCATGATGCAATCGCCGATAAATTTATCCGTGGTCCCGCCGTGACGGCGGATGACGGCCACCTGCAGGGAAAAATAGCGATTGAGGATAGAAACCACCTGTTCAGGAGTCCGCGTTTCCGACAGCGTGGTGAAACCGCGGATGTCGGAAAACATCACGGTAACCTCACGGCTCATGGGTTCTTCAGCAAGGAATTCCCGCTGATCCTTGACCAGATCCGCGACTACGCGGGGATCGAGGAACCGCCCGAACATGCCGATCGCATGCAACCGCTCTTTACGTTCACGCAGATATTCTGTCAACGCCATGCTGATAAAGAACAACCAGGCAAACAGCGCCGGCTGTACCACCGGCATCATCCAGCGTGCACTGAGCATGCCGTATGCGGATACAACCATAATCGCGGTCAGAACCACGAGCACACTGGCGGTCCTGAACACACCAAAGCTGCGCACAAACAATCCCCAGACAACCAGCACGAGCAATGCCGACAACCCCGCCCCTGCCCAGGCAGGTACGCGCTTCAGCCAGTCATGATTCCTCAGATTCGAGAGTGCCGTCGCAAGAATATCCACGCCGGCATATGAAGCACCGATTGGTGTCGGATGCGCATCGCCCAATCCTGCCGCATTGGTGCCGATAATAACAATCTTGTTGGTAAATTCATCCGCGGGTCGTAGCGGATTTCTGCGCTGTACATCCTCATAAATGTCATAGAAAGGCACTCTTCGCACTCCCTTGCGCCAGTTCAGCAGGAAACTCGGGGTATCGGGCGCTGTGTAACCGAGCGCAGTGGCTACTTTCACCGGCAACGACGGTACGCGCCAACCTTTCACCGCATAGTAGGTGTAATACCGCCGTCCGACTTTGTCGGCATCCTGAAGAAAATTGATATCGCCCAGCCGGCCAGTCCTTGCCAATTTCGGCAAGGGAAACAAAAATGCGGCCTGTGCATTCGGATCGGCACCGGCTGTCGCCTTGAAACCAATCTGTGGTGGATAGGCGCTGAATGGTGCAGCCTTGGAATCATCGCTTCCTTCCAGACGCGTGATTGGAAAAAAGACCTTATCGCTCGACGCAGTGACATCGATCAGATACTTGTCATCATCCGGCCGTTGTGTGTCCGGGTCTACAAAATAGATATCGAAGACGATCGCCCTGGGATTCTGTTTCAGCAAGCCTTCCACCAGTTGCGCATACAAGGAACGCGGCAGCGGCCAACCGGCATTCAGGTTTTTTTGCAATTCCAGCAGACTGGGATCGCTCACGTTGACAACCATCACGTCAGGATCGGGTGGACGGGTGTCTGCATGCATTCCGACCAGCAAGTCCTGGACAGGGTGCTCCGCGATGTTCAATCCGCCAAGCAGAAAGAAATCAGCCGCGATCAGCGCTAAAAACATCAGCAACTGAACTGATTTGTTATTCAAATGCAATGCCATCTTCTCATCTCATGACTGTTACCGGCTCTACCATCGGTGGTAGGCCGGATGCCCCGGTTTAACCGCTACGAAGGTACCCCGACAGGTATCGCAGACTTTGCCGCCGGCGATGAGTTCGCCCTCTACCACCGCCCGGTCCTCGCTCGACTCGACGATTCTGGCCCGCAGTTGAACCGGTCCGTCGGTCGGGGTGGGACGTTTCAGTATGATGGCGTAATCGGCCGTGACCGTGCAGGGTAGCGTATTGGTGCCTGACTTGTTCATCAGATACCAGGCTGCTGTCCAGTTGCAATGACAATCCAGCAATGAGCCGATAATGCCGCCGTTGAGCACGCCAGGGAAGGCTTCGTGGTGTTTTTCCGGCGTCCATTCAGCTACCACCTCGTCGCCCTGCACAAAACTCTTGATATGCAACCCTTTAAGGTTTGCCGGGCCGCAACCGAAACAGACGCTTTCCGGGGCATAGAAATCCTGCAGGCTCTTCTCGGACATTTGTGGCTCCCGATGGTTAACGACGCGGCAGAAACAATTCGGCAATCATGCAACGCATACTGCCGCCGGCGCAATCTTCAATGGTATTCAATGGACTGCTGACGATACGGGCAAATTCCAGCAAGCTGTCGCGCTGCTGCTTCACCAAAGATTGTTCCGCGCGAGACGACATGAGCAGAATCCTCTCTCCGTCCCGGTTTTTCAGCAACAGCATGTTGCCGGCGAACCTTCCCATCTGCTCAATGCTGATCGGCACGATGCGATGTCCTGTCCCATTGAGTCGCGAGCTGACTGACTCGCGCTCAACCGGATCGGCTATAGCGTCCAGGCAAACCACCGCAAACCGGTCGCCCATGCACATCACTACATTGGTGTGATAGATCGCGGCGCCCGCGGCATCGACAGCATGGAACACAAGCGGCTCATACCCGTATCGCTCACACCATTCATGGACCAGTTGCTCATCGGTGCGCGCTGACAGACACGCATAAGCGATGCGATGTGCCCGATCCAGCACCAGGCTCCCGGTACCCTCCAGATACCGCCCGTTCTGCTCCGCGGTGCTCAAATCATCGATCTGGTTGATACGGTAACCGCGCTCCCGCTCCAGGATACTCAGGACATCGGGGCGCCGTTCCAGGCGCCGGGTGGGCGCCAACATCGGATACAGACAAACGGTACCATTCGCGTGAAAACTGACCCAATTGTTGGGAAATACTGCATCTGGCTTCCATGGTTCCAGCGTGTCGTCGATTATCTCGACGCGCACCCCCGCCAGGATCAGTGCATCCACTGCGGTATCGAATTCAGCCAGTGCGGCGGAGGCGATGTCCCTCGCTTCCGCCATTTGACGCTGAAACCGGTTCGATCCTGCCGTTTCGGCATTGGCCGCGAAACGCGCCGGACGGATCATCAGGACTGTCGACGCGACCGCAGTTTCATTCATGCATTTTGCCTTGGTATGCGCACAATCGTCCGAAGATTGCCGCCGGCTTTCGTGCCTATGACCGAACCCGGGATCGGAACACTATAATGATAGAGTATCCTGGATCGTAGATTTCAAGAGGCGAATTGATGCAGGGCTTAACGCGCGGAGACCGGCTTCCCGACTACCAGCGTCCGGATGCGCAAGGTCGCAGCCGGATGCTGCACGATCTGCACGCGGGGCTACCGGTCATTGTGCTGGCGTCTCGCGATGCCTCCGCCGATGTGTTCCAGACCCTGCTCGTCGAATTCGCCAATCCCGATGGGTACTGGTCGAAATTCACCCGCGTGGCAATAGTCCAGGGCACGCAGCAGCAATGCGCGAAGTTGTTACCGGACAGCACCGATGCCGTTACCTTGATGGTGGATGACGGTGCGGTTTTGCAGCATCTGATCGGGGCACCGTCTGAAATGGCCGCTTCAGTAACGGCTTTCGCACTCGACGGCAACCTGTCCGTGATCGAGCGGCTGGAATTGCCGCCTGACGGCACGCCGTCCGAATTGCTGAATAAACTTCGTGCGGTTTACGAAATGTATGCCGCACCGGCTGCTTCGGTAATTCGCACCCAGGCGCCCGTGCTGCTTATTCCGCGCGTGTTCGATCGCGCTTTTTGTGATGGACTGATCGCATTTTTCGAGGAGACCGGCGGACAACCTTCCGGTACTGCGCGCATCGAAGGCGATATCGCGAACTGGAAACCGGATCCATCGGTAAAAATACGACGTGACGTGTACCTGACCGAAGGTGTATGGCTGGAACGCGTTCGTGAAATGCTGATCCGCCGGGTATTACCGGAGGTCCAGCGTTGCTTCAATTTCCAGGTAACGCAGCATGAAGTCTTCAAGCTGATCCGTTACGACGATACCGGCGGCTATTTCCGGCCGCATCGTGACAACGAATCACGCGATACTCAGCATCGCCGTTTCGCCATGACGCTGAATCTCAACACCGGTGACTATCAGGGCGGGGAACTGCACTTCCCGGAATTCGGTCCGCAACTATATGAGGCGGGACGGGGCGATGCGGCAATCTTTTCCTGTTCCTTGTTGCATGAGGCGATGCCGGTGGTCCAGGGACATCGTTATGCCTTGCTCGGATTCTTTTTCGGCGAAGCTGAACGCATGGCCACCATGGAATACCGAGGGGAAACGCAGACGCGCTAGCCGGGATGTTTTCCGATAGCTCAAAAGAAAACCCCGGCACTTTCGTACCGGGGTTTCGCATTTAGAGCCTGGCGATGACCTACTCTCACATGAGGAGACCTCACACTACCATTGGCGCTGAGCAGTTTCACTTCCGAGTTCGGGATGGGATCGGGTGGTTCCCACTCGCTATGGTCGCCAGGCAAACCGTTTCACCGTTGCACATGCCTCGTGGCACATGCAGTGAATTCAGAAAGTTGTTCGCGCTTGCATGTCGCATTTATATCAATAAACCGGCCATGCCCAAACAAACCGTTTGGGGTTATATGGCCAAGCCGCACGGTCAATTAGTACTGGTTAGCTCAACGCATTACTGCGCTTCCACACCCAGCCTATCAACGTCGTAGTCTTCGACGGACCTTCAGGGGCATCAAGTGCCCAGGGAAATCTAATCTTGGGGTGGGCTTCCCGCTTAGATGCTTTCAGCGGTTATCCCGTCCGTATATAGCTACCCGGCAGTGCCACTGGCGTGACAACCGGTACACCAGAGATACGTCCACTCCGGTCCTCTCGTACTAGGAGCAGCTCCCCTCAAATTTCCAACGCCCATGGCAGATAGGGACCGAACTGTCTCACGACGTTCTGAACCCAGCTCGCGTACCACTTTAAATGGCGAACAGCCATACCCTTGGGACCTGCTACAGCCCCAGGATGTGATGAGCCGACATCGAGGTGCCAAACTCC
>JBOIBL010000164.1:2500-22389 GCA_050739495.1 Gammaproteobacteria bacterium
ACCCGGACAAGATGGAAGTGAAGAAATTCGACCCGGTGGTGCGCAAACACGTGATGTACAAGGAAGCCAAGATCAAGTAATCACGGCTGCAACCGATCCAACAAAAAACCCGCCTCAAGGCGGGTTTTTTGTTATCTGAAAGGGCAATGATTCAGATCGACTGCATGGCATAGCGACGCAGGCTGGCCGAAAATTCCTTCAACCTGGCGATGCCGGTGGCCTCAGCCTGTGTGCACCATTCCCTGAACTCGTCCAGCAAATGCTCGTTGCTCAATGTGCTGTTATCCCAGAGCGCCTGCAGGCGCTGACGAAACTCATACACGGTCTTGAGCGCCTGGCTTTCAGCCAGGGTCTTCTGCAGACGCATCCTCGCACTGTCATCAAGCAGGGTTTCTTCCCGGGTCAACAAACGGCGCGCTTTCGCCAGCAAGGCACGACCCGCAGCGCCGGCCTTCTGTTTTTCGGCGGCCAATACCGGACGCATCACATCATGACTGTAATGACGCAATACATGCAGACGATTCACGATCACTGCACGGACGGTTTCCAGATCAATATGCTGACTGGCATTCAACACCGGCTTGGGTGCAATACGCCGCACCTTGGCCAGTCCCAGGAATTCGAAGGCGCGGATATACCACCAGCCGAGATCGACTTCCCACGGACGCAGGGCAAACTTGGCCGAGCTCGGGAAAGCATGATGATTGTTGTGCAGTTCTTCACCGCACAACACCAGACCCCAGGGTGTCACATTGGTGGCTGCATCCTTGCACTCGAAATTGCGGTAACCGTAATAATGCCCCACGCCATTGACAACCCCTGCCGCGAGAAACGGGATTGTCACCATCTGTATCGCCCAGATTGTGATTCCCAGTACTCCAAACAGGGCCACATCAATGATGAACATCAACAGGATGCCCAACCTGCTGTGGCGTCGATAGATATGGCGTTCCATCCAGTCGTCCGGGGTGCCGCGACCGTACTTGTCGATCGTTTCAGGGTTATTGGCTTCCGCGCGATACAGTTCCGCGCCTTCCAGCATGACCTTGCGTAGACCACGTATCTGGGGGCTATGCGGATCCGCTGCGGTCTCGCAGTGCGCATGGTGTTTGCGATGCACGGCGACCCATTCGCGTGTCACCATGCCAGTGCTCATCCATAGCCAGAGACGAAAAAAATGCCGTAATACGGGATGCATATCCAGACCGCGGTGGGTCTGATCGCGGTGCAGATACAAGGTCACACCGGTGATGGTGACATGCATGAAGACAACGGTGACGACAAAATACGCCCAGAGCGGCGCGTCAAGAAGGCCATGGATAAATGACAAAGCGGGGTACCTCGAACAGAAAAAGCCTATAGCAATGCCTGAAACTATAGATGAACCACCCCGGAGCGTCCACCGCCAACCCCACTAGCACTGCCAGCCCAAGCGCCGCAAGGCCCGCGGATTGCTCCGGCTGGGTTAACATGGAACTTTCCGCGCCCAAAGACGACTATAGTCGGGGTGGCACGCAAACCCGGGCGCCACACTTCCATGACATTTTCAACATCAAACTCCGGTTCGAGGTCATGAGCGACAGCGAGATACTCGTCAAGGTTGAGAACCTTTACCGTTATTACGACGAGCATTGTGCCGTCCAGGATGTCAGTTTCGAATTACGCAAGGGCGAGATCCTGGGTTTTCTCGGCCCGAATGGTGCGGGCAAATCCACCACCATGCAGATACTGTCCGGCAATCTGGCACCGAGCGCTGGCCGGGTACAGATCAATGGCATTGATCTGTTGGACGAACCCAAGCATGCCAAGGCGGTCATCGGGTATCTGCCGGAAGTCCCGCCACTGTATCCCGAACTTTCAGTCGATGAATACCTCGATTACTGCGCGCGATTGCATCGTATCCCCCGTGAACAGACGCGCGCCGCGCGCGACTCCGCCAAACAACGCTGTGGACTCAAGGATGTGGGGCGCCGGCTGATCGGCAATCTCTCAAAGGGCTTTCAGCAGCGGGTCGGCATTGCGCAGGCCATCATCCATTCACCAGCCGTGGTGATCCTCGATGAGCCAACTGTCGGGCTCGATCCGATTCAGATCCGTGAAATCCGCGCCCTGATCACCGAACTCGGCCGCGAACACAGCGTAATCCTTTCGACACACATCCTGCCGGAAGTGCAGACTCTGTGCAGCCGGGTGCAGATCATCAACAAGGGCCGCCTGGTATTCAGCGAAACCCTGGCGGACCTCTCCGCCCAACTGCAGGCGTCCAGTCTGTTGCTCACGCTCAAACACCCCCCCGTTATCTCTCTGCTGCAAAAAATCGACGGCGTTGAGACGGTGCAGCAACTGGGCGATGACCAGCTACGTGTAACATTCACGCCCACACAAAATCCAGCGGAAGCGATCGCGCTCGAAGCAGCACAACAGGGTTGGGGCCTGCTGGAACTGGTACAGGAACGCAAGACTCTGGAACAGATATTCGTGTCACTTACCAGCAGCGATGAGATCACCCGTACCACGATCGCCAGCGAGGCCGCCGCACAAGGTGGAGTGCAGCCGCGCCAGGATGGCGCGCCGAGATTGGCACCATGATGACCTTCACCATCGCCTGGCGTGAATTGCGGCAACTGTTCCTGTCACCGCTTGCGTGGTGCGTTCTCGCGGTTATCCAGTTCATCCTCGCCTGGATGTTTCTGATCCAGGTGGATCAGTTCCTGAAATACGCGCCTTCCCTGGCCAATAATCCAGCTGCGCCGGGGGTCACCGATTTCGTCTCGGCTGGTTTGTTCAGCAGCGCCAGTATCGTATTGCTGATGGTAGTTCCGCTGATGAGCATGCGGCTGATGGCGGAAGAACGCCGCAATGGCGCACTCAGCCTGCTGATGTCGGCACCAGTCAGCATGACAGAGATCGTGCTCGGAAAATATCTCGGCTTATTGCTGTTCCTGCTTATCATGCTGGGCATGATCACGCTCATGCCCCTGTCATTGATGGCCGGCACGCATCTCGATTACGGCAAGTTGTTCTCGGGTGTGATGGGGTTGGCACTGGTACTCGGGGCCTTCGCCGCCATCGGTCTCTACATGTCGACCCTGACCCGACAACCGGTGATCGCTGCGGTCAGCAGTTTCGGTGTATTGCTGTTGTTGTGGATCATCAGCTGGGCCGGCAGTGGCGACGACCGCTTCAGCGCCACATTCCATTATCTTTCCCTGCTTGATCATTACGGCTCGTTGCTGCGTGGTGCCTTCAACACCAGCGACGTAATCTACTATCTGCTGTTCATCCTGACTTTTCTGGTGTTGAGTATCCGTCGACTCGACTCCTTCAGACTGCAACATTAAGTTTTCCGGAATCGCCGAACCATGCGCGTCACTCGCAAATCCCGTTTGCAGGTCAGATTACAAAACCTGTTTTTCTATCTCCTGTTCCTCGCTTTCATCGGGGTCGTCGCCTGGTTGAGTACCCAGTACGTCTACAAAGCCGACTGGACCTATGGTCACCGGAATTCGCTCGCCCCGGCCAGTGTCAGATTGCTGAAAACACTCGACAAGCCGCTGCAATTCACCGCCTTTGCGCGCACCAATCCCAGCATGCGCGAGGCGCTGACGCGTTTTGTGAATAGATACAAAACTGTCAAACCCGATACTACGTTGTCATTCGTCAATCCCGATACCGATCCGCAAGCTGCTCGTGATGAGGGCATTACTGCAGATGGTGAACTGGTGATCCACTATGCGGGACGCACCGACAAGACCACACAGGTCAACGAGACTGTCGTCAGCAACGCCATCCAGCGTCTGGCCCGCGCTACTACCCGGTACGTGGTGTTCCTGGAAGGCGATGGGGAACGAGACCCACACGGGCAGCACAATTTCGATCTCGGTGACTTCGGTACACAACTGGCGCAGAAAGGTTTCAAGGTAGAAAGCGTCAACCTGGCCGCTACGCCGAGTATCCCGCAGAATACCTCGGTACTGGTGATCGCGGGCCCACAGACCAACCTGCTGCCCGGCAGCGTCAAACTCATCAGCGAATATGTGCAGCACGGCGGCAACCTGCTATGGCTGAGTGATCCGGGCATTACCCACGGACTGGACCCACTCGCTGCCGCCCTGGGTATCCGTTTCGGCAAAGGCACGATCGTCGATCCGGATTCGCAACTGCTGGGCATCAACGATCCCACTGTGGTACTGGTCGCGAAATATCAGAGTGACAGCCTGATCACGCGCGGCTTCAATACCGCCACCCTGTTCGCACGCGCCACTTCAATAGCAAGTACCGGCAAGACCGATTGGCAGGACATCGCGTTCCTGAAAACTCTGCCCCGCAGCTGGCTGGAGACCGGCAAACTGGAAGGCTCGGTACGCTTCGACGCCAAACACGGTGACGTACAAGGTCCATTGGCTATCGGGATGGCTCTCACTCGCGAAGTGAAAACAACCGCAGCTGCCGAACCACACGCCGACACCAAACCCGTCGAACAACGTGTGGTCGTGGTCGGCGACGGTGATTTCCTGTCCAATTCATTTCTCAATAACGGCGGGAATCTGGATCTCGGACTCAACATCTTCAACTGGCTGTCACATGACGACAGCTATCTCAACATCAATCCCGAACCCGCGCCCGACCGGACCTTGACCTTGTCCAGTACCGCCACTGCATCGATCAGCATCGGTTTCCTGTTCGCTTTGCCATTGTTCCTGATCGTGTTCGGGTTCACGTTGTGGATTCGCCGTCGCCGCAGATGAAGCTCGCCTGACATGAACAAGCGCACTCTCCTCAACCTGGCTCTGCTGGCAATCATCGGCGCGCTGGCTGCACTGGCTTGGTTCAGGCCCGGTCTCAAGACTGCGCCGGTCGAACCTGCACTTACCAGCCTGAGAGCCACTGATATCCATGACATCCGGATCAACCGGCGCGACGTTGATGAAATCGATTTGCACCGAGAAAATCGCACCTGGCAAATGACCGCACCGCGGACGATGGCCGCAGATGATTTCCTGATCAAAGCGGCCCTCGATAATCTTGCCGCTCCCACCATCAGTCATTTCAATGCCGCCGGTGCAGATCTCGACAAGTATGGCTTGGCAGACCCTCAACTGCGGTTGCGGCTGAACGATAACGAAATCGATTTCGGTGGTGCTGAACCGTTGCAAGGACATCGCTATGTGAAGTCCGGCGATACGATCTATCTCACCACCGGCGCCCTGTTCTATCGCATGAATCACGATGCCCTGTGGTGGGTAAACAAACAACTATTACCGCCAAACACACATATCACTGCGCTGCAACTACCGGACGCGACACTTGCACTTAAAAACGGCAAGTGGCAGCTGGCGCCGGCCGACCCCGGCGTTTCGGCCGACGCGATCCAGAAACTGGTAGATGCCTGGCACGATGCGCGGGCAATGGATGTGCTCGCGCCTCAGACAGACAAGCCCCGGGGGAAACCTGCCGGCGAAGTCGCTATCCAGCTCGCCGGGCAAGCCGAGCCCCTGCGTTTCAAGATTCTGGATAACCCGGATTTCCTGTTGCTGATACGGCCCGAGCTTAAACTCGAATACCGCCTGGAAGCCGACGATCGCGATACGTTGCTGCATTTACAGACCACCCCGGCCCAAAAATCCGCCGCCGGGCACAATGGTGCAAAGGAAACTCCAGATGCCCGAACTGCCGGAAGTCGAGACCACCCGCCGGGGCATTGAACCCCATCTACTGGGCCGCATAATCACATCGCTCAGCGTGCGTGAACGACGCTTGCGCTGGCCGATACCGCGCGCCTTGCTCAATACGCTTCCAGGCCAGCGCATCGACGCTGTCATGCGCCGCGGCAAATACCTGCTGTTGCAGACCGCAGCCGGTACCGCGATCCTGCATCTCGGCATGTCAGGCAGTCTGCGGGTACTGCCTGCAATCACACCGCCGCAAAAACACGATCATGTTGATATCGTGCTGGACAATGGCCAGCTGCTACGCCTGCGTGATCCACGCCGATTCGGCACGCTGCTCTGGACCACAGCTGATCCTTTTCGGCATAAATTATTGCGTACGCTCGGTCCGGAGCCATTGAGTGAGGATTTCAGCGGCGCTTACCTGTTCGAGAAATCCCGCAAACGCAAGGTCGCGGTCAAGAGTTTCATCATGGATAGTCACGTCGTAGTCGGGGTGGGCAACATCTATGCCAGCGAGACGCTGTTCCTGGCTGGCATCCATCCTCAACGCGCGGCGGGACGCATCTCGAAACTGCGTTATGAGCTGTTGGCAGACAGCATCCGCACAGTACTCACTGCTGCCATCCAGGCCGGCGGTACCACCTTGCGGGACTTCGTGCGCGAAGATGGTGCACCCGGTTATTTCCGTCAGCACCTGCGGGTTTATGATCATGCCGGCCAACCCTGCGAGCGCTGCAAGACGCCGATCATGGCCAGCGTGACCGGGCAACGGGCCACATACTACTGTCCGCGTTGCCAAACCTGATTCAAACCTGCTGCGCTTGGCATGGCGGCGTTACGGCCGTACTCGTAAACGCCACTCCCGGCATCCTGCCTTTCGTGGCACCTGTACATCCGTGTACATCGCTCATGTACCAATCATGTACACTCCGGTTACTCGTCCGTCCTTGCCCTGCCTGTGCTCGCGACGGTTTGAAATTTGGTTCTACGGCTACAATTAAATAGCTAAATGAAATTTGGATTAAACGTATGGGTAACCGGCTGAGCAAAATCTACACCCGTACCGGTGACGACGGCAGCACCGGTCTGGGTGATGGTACCCGGGTACCGAAAGATGGCGCGCGCGTGGAAGCATATGGAACCGTGGATGAATTGAACAGCGTCATCGGCATGTTGTTGGCGGAAAAACTGCTCCCACTGGTCGGCGAAAGTCTGACCCGCATCCAGCACGAACTCTTCGATCTCGGCAGCGAATTGTGTGTTCCCGGATACACCGCGATCACTGCCGATCACATCGCCTGGCTGGAACAGACCCTGGATCGTTTCAACGCCGACCTCCCAGCCCTGAAGGAATTCATCCTGCCCGGCGGTAGCCGTGCTGCTGCGATCTGCCATCTGGCTCGCACGGTGTGTCGGCGTGCCGAACGTCGCAGCCTGACGTTGCATCGCGAATCGGTGTTGAACAGCGAAGTGCTGCGTTATCTCAACCGGCTATCGGATCTGTTGTTTGTGTTGGCACGCGTAATCGTGCGTGCGGACGGCGGTTCTGAAGTGCTCTGGAAACATGAACGGCGCAAACCCTGATTACACCGGGAATTCCCCGATCTCGGAACTCAGGATTTACTGCTCCCCGTGTTCGACAGTCGTTGGCGTGTGGAGTCCAGATCCTCACACAGCTGTTTGCCTCCTT
Organism: Gammaproteobacteria bacterium; assembly: GCA_050739495.1. Classification (GTDB taxonomy): domain Bacteria; phylum Pseudomonadota; class Gammaproteobacteria; order Natronospirales; family REEB76; genus DASSKW01. Next base: position 9,863 of record JBOIBL010000164.1, read on the forward strand.
CCAGCACCCGCGGCGTAGTGCGATCCAGCAGATCACCGTCGATGCTGAACAGGCTGCGGCTTTTTACTGCGCTCAGTTGCGGCCATTGTTGCCAAGCGCGCAGACGCGCTACAGCTTGATCATCGCCGCCAGTCACGATCGCCTGGGGATCACGCGCCAACACCGATTCCAGACTGATGGAAGCCGCCAGCGAAGTCAGGTCGTCGAAGATATTCCGGCCACCACAGAGTGCGATGATGCGACTGATGACCTGGGAACCCCCTACCGTGTAGAGCGGAGTAGCAGAAATCTCGTAGAAAACCCGCACCGGTTTGCGGTTTGCATACTGGTTACGCAACCGCTCCAACCCTGCCAGAAAGTCACGCGCTGCCCGTTGTGCCTGATCGACATGGCCGGTTGCTTGCCCGATAAGTTCAAGATTATGGGCGACATCTGTGAGCTCGTGGGTACCGATCACCAAGACCGGCAAACGCAGCGCGCGTAGACGCTGGATGACCGGGACTGGTGTGCCGCCCTGCCAGGCAAGTACCAACTCGGGCTTGAGCGCCAACACCCGTTCGATATCGAACCGGAACGCGTCACCGATGCGAGGCAATTGTTTCGCTGCAGCAGGATAGTCGCTGTAGGCACTGGCGCCTACCAGGACAGGGCCCGCACCAGCGGCATATGTGAGTTCGGTAAGATCAGGAGCCAGGCTTACGACCCGGGATGCGGGGGTCGTCAGCGTGAGCATCTTGCCGTCGGCGCCGGCAAGTGTGATCGTCGCGCGCGCCGCCAACGGCAACAATAAGAACAATAAAACTGTCAACGATCGCGTTACCACGCCAACCCAAACAGCGTGATCAAACCGTATACCACGAGCCAGATGATCAGGGTACGCTGCACCAGTGCGAGCGCCGAACGCATCCGTCCCATGCCCGACTCATCGTCAATGCCGCGTAAAGCACCGAGTCCGGCGCAGACCAGGACATCGCTGTTCATCTGAAAAAATTGCGCGCCACAGGTGTTGTAATAACTCCGCAAATCGGAAACCGCATCTTCAAAACTGCCTGCCAGCGCGTAACCAAGTGCGGCAAGATGCGCGGGCAGCCAGGCAAGAATTCCGTACAACCGCACGGCCGCCGCTCTGAACTGCGGAGAAACACCCGGTTCCTGCGAGGTTTTATGCAGGAACTGGGTACTGCGATACAGTACGGCGCCGGCAGGTCCCAGCAACGTGAACCACAGCAAGACACCAAACAATCGGTCATTGGCGACGGCCAGTACCGCTCTGGTCACCGCTTCGGTGCGCGCGGCACTGTCGGGCGGTGGTTCGCTTTCCAGCAGCTTACGTGCCAACTCCATCGCGCGGGCTTCATCGCCAGCTTGCACTGCATCCATATAGGCATGCACCTCGCTGGGCAGATCATGCGGACCGAGCGTAAACAGCAACACCGCAATCGCGAACAGGAATCCGAACAACCCCCATACATGGGCCAGCAAATGTCCAAGGAACAGAATGACCACGGTTGGCACCAGCACTGTCACCAGCACCGCAGCGGTGGCACGCCAGAATTCGGTGGGGCGAGTCAGTCCCGGCAGGGATTCCAGATAGGAGCGGAACCAGCGTGGACCACGTATCGGCTCCAGGTGACGCAAGCCCTGATCGAGTAGTAAGGCCAGTAACATGGCAACAAAACTCACGTGTGCACCTCTACATCCACACTTCGCCTGCCCGAGACAATCAAATTTTGATCATCATGGTACCCACTTGCGCGCAAGACTGCACGGCCATGCTTGAATCAGTTCAGTGCCGCGTGCAGTCTCTTCCAGTCAAACGTCGGACCCGGATCGGTCTTGCGGCCCGGCGCAATGTCACTATGCCCCACGATTCTTGCTGGAATAATTGCCGGATAGCTCTGCATCAGGCTGCGGGTAACTGCTTCGAGTACTTCATATTGGTGGTCCTCATAAGGGATTTCGTCGCTGCCTTCCAATTCGATCCCGATTGAAAAATCGTTGCATGCAGTTCGCCCTTCGAATACCGAAACGCCGGCGTGCCAGGCCCGGCGGTGGAACGGCACGAACTGGAGTACCTCGCCGTCACGGCGGATGAGCAGGTGTGCCGAGACGCGTTGCCGGATGATCCCGGCAAAATAGGGGTGAACGTCCACCGGCAAGCGACCGAGAAAGAAATCCTCTATCGAGGGGCCGCCAAACTCTCCAGGCGGCAGGCTGATGCCATGGATAACCAGCAGATCGATACCGGCGCTCGGTGGTCGCTCATCACAATGCGGGGAAACGAATTGACGCGCCCCCGACAGCAGGCCGGTTGTGGTATCCACCCGGTAAATTGCGTGGTTCATTCCACCATGTTGCCCTGACGGGCGTAAATGCGCAAAATGCGGATTCCAAAGGCACCCCGCCTGCTGTGGACAACAGGATGCCCAAGAAACGTCCGGTCCCCGAACTCCGAGAGATGCTGCACAGCATCATTGCCGCCCCGTCAGTGAGCAGCGTCAGTCCCGAGTTCGACATGAGCAACCATGAAGTCGCGAGCCGTACCGCCGGTTGGCTGGAATCAATTGGTTGTGCCGTTGAAATGCAGGAAATCCCCGGCAGTCCCGGCAAATTCAATGTGATCGGTACGCTCGGGAGCGGTCCGGGTGGCCTGGTACTGGCCGGACACATGGATACCGTACCATTCAACGAGGACCGCTGGGATTCGAGCCCCTTTACGCTCACCGAACGTGACGGACAATTGCACGGGCTCGGTATTTGTGACATGAAAGGTTTTATCCCGCTGGCCATTGAAGCGGCCCAGCGCTATTCAGATAGCCGCCTCGCCCAACCACTCATCGTCCTCGCTACCGCCGACGAGGAAAGCAGCATGAGCGGTGGACGCGCACTGGTCGCTGCCGGCCGGCCCAAGGCCCGCTACGCAGTGATCGGCGAACCAACCAGCCTGCGTCCGGTGCATATGCACAAGGGCATTCTGATGGAAGCGATCCGGGTGATCGGGCGCGCTGGCCATTCCAGCGACCCCTCACTGGGCAGTAATGCCCTGGAAGGCATGCACCGCATCATCAGCGGCTTGCTTGATTACCGTGATGAATTACAACATCATCATCACGATGCCCATTTTACCGTCCCGTTCCCGACCCTGAATCTGGGGCACGTCAAGGGTGGGGACAACCCGAACCGGATCTGTCCGGATTGCGAATTGCATCTGGATATCCGGACTCTCCCCGGGATGGAGGTCGAAACCGTGCGCGCCGAACTGCAGAGCCGCATGCGGACCGCGCTCGCGGACAGCGACTACGCACTGGAATTCCACAGTCTGTTTGAAGGCGTTAATCCGCTGCAAACCTCAGCCAATTCCGCCATCGTCCGCGCCGCCGAAAAGCTCACCGGGCATAACGCGGAAGCTGTCGCGTTCAGCACCGAGGCGCCGTTCCTGCAGGCACTCGGCATGCAGACCGTGGTGCTAGGCCCCGGCGACATTCGCGTCGCCCACCAGCCCAATGAATCGCTGCCGCTCGCAACCCTCAACCCCACTCTGGATATACTCGACCAACTCATCCGTCAGTTCTGCATGACGCAGACTGCCGTCGCTTCGATGTGATAGCGTATTTCCCTGCATGAGTCGTAATACTGAGTTCGCACGTCGCGATCTGGCTGTGCTGTGGCACCCCTGCACACAGATGAAAGATCATGAATGGTTGCCGATCGTCCCGATCCGGCGCGGCCAGGGTGCGTGGCTGGAAGATTTCGACGGCAATTGCTATCTCGATGCCATCAGCTCCTGGTGGGTGAATCTGTTCGGGCACGCCAATCCACGCATCAATGCCGCGCTCGCGGAGCAAGCCGCGCGTCTGGAACACGTGATCCTGGCGGGCTTCAGCCACGAAGCTGTCGTGGAGCTGTCGGAACGACTGGTCGCACTCACTCCGCGGGGATTGAGTCGTTGCTTCTACGCCGACAACGGTTCTTCCGCGGTGGAAGTGGCGATGAAGATGAGTTTCCACTATTGGCGCAACAGCGGCAAACCGCAGAAGACCCGTTTCATCACGCTCAGCAACAGCTACCACGGCGAAACCCTGGGTGCACTCGCGGTCGGCAACGTGGAGCTTTACAAATCAACCTATAAACCGTTGCTGATGGATGTCATCACGGTGCCTAGTCCGGACTGTTTTCTGCGCAATAGCGGTGAAAGCTGGGAAGCGCATACCCGGAAGATGTTTGCACACATGGAGCAAGCACTGGAAAAACACCAACATGAGGCTTGTGCCGTGATCCTCGAACCGCTGGTGCAATGTGCTGGCGGCATGCGCATGTATCACCCGGTCTATCTCGAATTGCTGCGCGAGGCCTGTGATCGCTATGACGTGCACCTGATCGCGGATGAGATCGCAGTCGGTTTCGGTCGGACCGGCACCCTCTTCGCTTGCGAGCAGGCGGGCATCACCCCCGATTTCATGCTGCTATCTAAAGGACTGACAGGCGGTTATCTGCCGTTATCGGTGGTACTCACGCATGACCGTATTTATGACGCTTTTTACGACGATTACACCAAACTTACTGCGTTTCTGCATTCACACAGTTACACCGGCAGCGCGCTGGGTTGTCGCGCGGCACTCGCTACGCTGGATATCTTCCGTGATGACAACGTGATCGAGAACAACCTGATGCTCGCGGCCAGAATGCGTTCCTCGGTAGGACATCTTGCGGATCATCCGCACGTCGCGGAAATCCGTCAGCATGGCATGATCCTGGCGATCGAACTGGTTAAGGACAAAGTCCGGCACGAGCCGTATCCATGGCAGGAACGGCGCGGCCTCAAAGTGTACCAACACGCGCTGACTCGCGGAGTGCTGCTGCGCCCGTTGGGTAATGTGGTGTATTTCATGCCACCTTATGTGGTAATGCCGGATGAGATCGCGTTGATGGCTGAAGTCGCTGCCGATGGCATCGATATTGCGACACGGGATTCAGCATGAGGATCCCGCGCATCCATACGCCACAAGCGCTGAACATGGGCCAGTTGCTGCAGCTTGAAGCCCCTGCTTCGAAGCACCTGCTTACGGTGTTGCGGCTCAAGCCAGGTGCAGCAATGATTCTGTTCAACGGCAATGGCCGTGAATTCGACGCGCGCCTGGAGGGGGCGACAAAAAGCCGCGCGTCAGTGAGCGTCGGCGCACAACGACCCGCGCGCACCGAGTCGCCGCTGAACATTACGCTGGGGCAGGGCATCTCGCGCGGTGAGCGCATGGATTACACTCTGCAGAAGGCCGTGGAACTCGGTATCAAGAACATCGTGCCGGTGTCGACTGAACGCAGTGTAGTCAAGCTCGATGAAAAGAATGCGTCGCGCAAACTCGCACACTGGCAAAGCGTGGTGATCGGTGCCTGCGAACAATCCGGGCGGCTGCTGGTACCGCAGATCACGGAGCCGGTTACATACAGCCAGTTCCTGGTCGGCGCTGAGAGCGATGTCACACTCAAATTACTACTCGACCCGACGGCGGAAACCTCATTACGCATGATGGCGCGCCCTATCGGGCAAAAACTGCTGTTACTGGTGGGGCCGGAAGGTGGTTTGAGCGATGCTGAACGCGATGCTGCGCAGCGGAAAGGTTTTCAGGGAGTGCGGCTGGGACCCCGTATCCTGCGCACAGAAACAGCGGGGCTGGTGGCGTTGAGTGTGCTGCAATCTATGTGGGGAGATCTGGGTTAAAGAGCACGTCTAAAAACCGCTCTTTTGCTCTCTGGGGGTGTTTTTGACCATGGATGGTCTTAACATTACGGAAGACAGGATGTCCGAAAGTAATGCGAAATGTATCGAATCGGAAGGCCGCTACCGACATCCGACCGCCAAGTATGGCGGAAGTGCAGATTTTGCATGGAACAAAATCTGCCTGTCTTCTCCCTCGTCAGGGACTTCCAAGGGTCGCGCGGCATTTGTACATCCCTGTACATCGCATCATGTACCAACGGGTAATCAGGACTAAACGACGCTGGTAGTATGCCGTTCCGGCATAACCTCGATCAGCTTTTCCTCGATGGCTTCGAGATCGGGGATATAGGGCCGTTCGTTGGCCATGCGGACCCGGTTGATAACCGGTTCATTCCCGGTGAAATCGTTTTCGCTTTCCACCGATAACACGGCGGAATTGACGCGCACCAGATACGGATAACCTTGTGTCATGATTGCGAATACTGGCGGTTCCAACTGGTCGTTGATCGCATAGGTCACTGCAATTCGTGTCCGGTTGGCACGCTCCGGCACCTTGCGGCCACACAGCCCTTCAAACGACACCAGTGGGATCTGCTGATCCTGCCAGGACATCAATCCCAGCAACCAGATCGGCGCATTCGGCACCGGTTTAGGACGTACATAACCGGTGACCTCGGCCACCGAGAGTCGTGGCAGGATGAGTTTGCCTCCCGCGAACGGGATCAACAGACTGTAAACTTCTTCGATGGTATCTGTCACGATGCATTAATCCCAGTGGGTGCGCTGCGGACTGAAACTGCCCACCAGTTCCTGGATGTTCTCGAGTAGCTCGGCTTCCTGATAGGGTTTGCCGAGATACTTGTTGACACCGATTTCCATGGCGCGATTGCGATGCTTCTCGCCGGTCCGTGAGGTGATCATGATGATCGGGATGTTCTTGAAACGCTCGTCGTTGCGCATGTGTTGCGCGAGTTCATAACCGTCCATCCGCGGCATCTCGATATCCAGCAACATCACGTCGGGGATATTTTCCTGCAAGGTAGCGAGCGCATCTACGCCGTCCTTGGCAGTGATGACCTTCATGTTGTAGCGTTCGAGCAGGCGCTGGGTAACACGGCGCACGGTGATGGAATCGTCAACCACCATCGCCACCGTACGAGTATCTTCCTTGGGCGCTTCGCGCTCCAGCACTTCGACTTGCGCCTCTTCTTCCAGCGCGATGGTGCGCGCCAGGGCCGTCACGTCCAAAATCAACAGGATGCTGCCGTCGCCGAGGATAGTGGCACCGGAAACGCCACGGATACTCGACACCTGCGGACCCACCGATTTCACCACGACTTCGCGGCTGCCTTGCATGCCTTCAGTAATGATGGCGATGGAAGAATCGCCGGAACGCACCAGCAGCAACGGCACGGTGGTGAGTTCATCCGGGAATTCAGGTGCACCGATGCCAAGCAGTACCGACAAATGCTGCAGGTAATAGGGGCGCCCGCCGTACATGTAGACCGGTTTGTCGCCGGTCATCAGGCGTTCCAGCTCGGCACGTGGTATCCGTGCGATACCTTCGATGCTGGGCAGCGGAATCGCATACAGCTGTTCCGTCATGTTGACCAGCAATGCCTGGGTAATGGCCAGGGTGAACGGCAGGCGGACTGTAAACCTGGCGCCCTTGCCAGCCTGCGAATCGATACGCAGGCTGCCACCCAGTTGCTTGATCTCGCTTGCCACCACGTCCATACCCACACCGCGGCCGGCAGACTGAGTGACTTCTTCGGCGGTCGAGAATCCTGCTTCCAGGATGAAGGACATCACATCACGATCGCTGAGTTTGGCCTCTGCCCGGGTCAGGCCAAGTTGTTCGGCCTTCTTGCGGATCGCGGCAAGATTGAGACCTGCACCGTCATCCGACACTTCCATCACGACTTCGGAACCTTCGCGATGCAGCGAAATGGTGATGGTGCCTGCTTCCGGTTTGCCACGCTGCTTGCGTTGTGCAGCGGGCTCGATACCGTGCACCACGGAATTGCGCAGCATGTGTTCGAGTGGCGCCAGTACCCGCTCCAGTACCTGACGATCCATCTCGCCTTCGGCGCCCATGAATTTGATGTCGGCTTTCTTGTTGCTTTCGTCGGCAGTCTGGCGAACCACACGCCGCAGACGCTGTGCATGACGTGAGAACGGCACCATGCGGGTACGCATCAGACCGTCCTGCAATTCGGTGGTGACGCGCGATTGCTGCAGCAACAGGGTCTCGGCCTCACGCGCCTGATTCAACAGCAAGGCCTGAATGCTTACCAAGTCACTGACTGATTCCGCCAGCGCCCGTGAAAGCTGTTGCAACGTTGAATATTGATCGAGTTCCAGCGGATCGAAATCCGGATTGACATCCCCGCCTTCCTGCACGAATTGCGAACGGATCTGTGCTTCAGTTTCCATTTCAAGTTTGCGCAGCTGGTCACGCAGACGCACCACGGTCTGGTCCAGTTCCGTCAAGTTGAAGTTGATAGTGGTGATCTGCTGTTCAAGACGCGAGCGGTAGATGCCCATCTCGCCGGCGTAGTTGAGTGCACTTTCCAGCAGGTCCGCCCGCACCCGGACCAGTTCATGCTGGATACGGGAACCGGCACGGCGCTCACCCTCACCACCCAACGCTGCTTCCGCCGCAACGGCCTCTTGTTCGGGTTCCGTCGCTGCCTCCGTTGCCGCAGCTTCTTCACCGTACTCGATGATCGGCGGCGGCGGTGCTGGCGCGCGCACGCTCTCGAAACGGTCTTCGGGTTTCTCCGGCTCAAGCTCTTCATCCACGGTATGACCGTGCACACGCTTCAACTCGACCACCAGATCGCCGCCATCCACGATTGGCTGGTTGGCATAACTCTGTTCGAGCATGCGATGCAGACGATCCACGGAGCGGTTCAGCAGCGCGAATAATTCGGTGGATATGGCGATGCGGCCATCCACCACATCCGTCAGGACGGTCTCCATCTCATGGCTGAGATCGCCCATCGGCACCAGTCCCGCCATGCGGGCGCCGCCCTTGATGGTATGCAGGTTGCGCTGCAGCTGAGTGACCATCGCCGGATCACTCTTGCGCTGTGTCCATTGATGCATGGTGTTGTCGGTAGATTCCAACAACTCGGTCGCTTCTTCAAAGAAAATCGCTGCCAGTTCCGGATCGAAATCTTTCAGATCGGAAAGCTGGACGTATTTCAGCGGTTTGTCTTTCTGGGGTGCTGCCCTCACAGGCATCGTTTCTTTGATGTCGGCGGTGGGTGCAGGACCCGACATGACAATCTCTTCGGCTTGCACGTCCTCGACGATTTCGCCGCCCACACCTGTCGTCTTCAATGCGCGCAAGCGCATCAGCAAGCCTTTATCCGGCGCCGCTGGCGGTGCGGCATCGCCCAAAGCGCTTAACAATGCACGGGCCGCGTCGTGCACTTCCCGGAACAGCGGCACATCCGCATTCGGGATCGGCTGTTTCTGGGCCTGCAGTTCGCTTACATAACGATCCAGCGGTTCGAGCAAGGCGACGATGCTGCTAACTCCTGCCATGGCCGCACTGCCATGCAAGGTGTGCAAGGCTCGTATCAGTTCTTCGGTTATCTCAGTCTTACCGGTGATCGCTTCGTGGATGAATTCAGCCATCACCGCCAGGTGGCCTTCGGCTTCGCGATTGAATATGTCGTACAACACCGGATCCATGCCATTGCCCGCCGGGGCCAACACTTCGACACGCGGCGCGATCACGGTAGGCTCGTCGGTGCCACCTAATTGCAGTCCCGCCGGTGAAACCATGGTGGGCTCTTCGGCATGCATGCTACGGCGTGATGGCGAAGTTGCTGCTGCCGGCGCGACTGGAGTCCTGCCAGGCTCGGGTGCTGGCTCACCCCGACTGTAAGCTGCAGCGGTATCCATCAACGGCTGGACATCGATCTTGGGCGGTGTACCGACTTCCAGCTGCTCTATCAACTCGGGGAATGCCGCAATACCGCGCTCGACCAATGCGAACATCTCGTCACTGGCCAATACCGTCTGATCGATCACCCGATTCAGCATGTTCTCGATAGACCAGGCAAACTCGCCGATCAGGCGCGCACCGACCATGCGACCGCTGCCTTTCAAGGTGTGGAAGGAACGGCGTACGGTAGTCAGCGCTTCGGAGTCGGTCGGGTTCGAGCGCCAACGCGGGAAGTTCTCGCGCAACGCGCCCATCACCTCCTGGGCTTCTTCCAGGAAGATCTCCACAATCTCCGGATCCACGTCGTCACTCTGCACGACTGCCGGCCCGGTGGCAGATGGTGTCACCGGCTTGGGCGCTGGCGCGGCGGGCGCAGAGACACCGAGCAGCATGGATTTATCCATCACCTGGGTCGGTTCATCGCTCGGCGCTGACAGCGTGATCGACTCTTCGTCTGCCGCCGCCGGCCCACTCATGACGATGGATTCACCCGGCAACTCGACTGAGGTCTCGACGCCGGATGCGGAACCTACACCGATCTCTGCATCGTCACCATCGTCCGGATATTCCTGACCGACCGGGAATCCCAGGGCGGCAACACAGGCCTCGGAGTTATCCAGCATGGAAAGCGGGTTGCCACGCCCCTGCTGTACAGTTTCGAGATAGAACTCGATACTGACGATGGCATCGGCCATCCGATCCAGCTCGTTCTGCGCTGGCACACTTTGACTGGCCAGCAGCTTGACCCGTATGTACTGACGCAGGCTCTCCAGTAGCGCCACCACCCGGTCCATGTGCAGAAACCGCAGGCTGGCCTGGATCTCGCGGATATGAAACGGCAGCGGTTTCAAACCGGCTGCATGGGACGGATCATTGACGAATTCGACGATGGCTTCCTTGACCCGGGCCAGATTGATGATCGACTCACGAATAACCGCGGCCTGTACTTCGCGCATCTCGGTCTGCTCGACCTCGATGCCACCACTCTTGTCGCCACCCTCCGGAGAGATCAATCCCACCATGGCTTCGTCGAGCTTGGTTTCGACGCTCACGATGCCGCTGGCGATATCCATCAACGCATTTTCATCCGGCGGGATATCCTTGCGCTCGACGATGGATTTGAGGCGCGCGCGCTCGGTCTCGAGCGTGGCGCGCAGATATTCGAGATTGAGGACACTGAGCGTGTCCCCGACTTTCTTCAGCAATTCATCCAGCGGAGCCAGTTCCGAGGCATCGGTCTTGGCCATGCGCACGAAGATGTCGAGGGTGTCCTTGATGCGGGTGATGTCTTCCTTGAGCGCGCCGGATACCGTACGCATGAGGTTGACGTTCGGTCCCGACATACCTTCACGCGCTTCTTCGACTTCAATCGCGTCGGGCAGCAATTCTCCGAGCTTGAAGGATTCCTTGATGGCCTTGATACGTTCGCCGTTGCTGGTAGCACGGCCGACGTAATACAGGAGATTGTTGACCAGTTCCTTGGCCGGATCTTCCGCAACATCCGCCTCACCCTGATCCATTAAGCGCTTGATCTGACGATCGACCTGACCGAGCAACTGTTTGAGGCTGACTTCGGCCTGGATGCCGCCTTCACGCAATCCTTCGATCACGCCACCGACGATCCACCACAATTCGAACACGGCCGGCGTGGTGGCTGCCTGCTCGAGCTTCTCGGCGGTCTCCGCCAATACCTGGAGATGCGTTACTTCGCCGCTCTTGTACCAGCCAAGCAGCGCGGCCTGGAATTTCGGCCGCAACTTGCCGGCCAGACTCTTGATGTCCACTGCCTTGGTGGCATCCGCCGCGTGCCCGACCACACTGGCAGTGCGTCCTGCGAGGTTGTATGCGAACAAGGCGCTTTCGGACAGCAGTGGCTGCCCACGCACGCCGCGCAAATCGTTCAGCAGCGACAACAACGCCAGCGGCATGTCGCGGCGTCCGCCGATCACCCGTTCCAGGTAATCCGGCAACTGCAACATGGCACGCATCAGCACTTCAAAAGCGGCATCGTTGCGCGCGATCTCGCCGGACTGCAACCCGCGTACCACCGATTCCATTTCTTCGGCCAGCATCGCAGCGCCATACACTTCTACGATGCGCAAGGTGCCCTGCACCTGATGCAGCAATTCGAGACACTGGTTCAGCGCCTCGTTGTCCTCGGGTCGCTCTACATAGGTCTCCAGCGCCTGGCGCGCGCGCACCAGGGTGTGATCAAGTTCATTCTTGATCCACAGCAGCGAGTCTGAAGCGACCTGACTCATGCGTTACAGCGTTCCTCGTTCAATCCTTCACGCGAGGCTGCTTTCAGCCTGCGTATCGGGACGAATCACCATGGTTTCCTGATTGTTACTGCTCGGCAGCTTGAAGCCCGATACCGATTTACGCATTTCGGTAGCGAGTGCTGCGAGCTTACCGATCGACACCGCCGTCGCTGTCGTGCCTTCGGTAGTTTGCGCGGTGATCTCTCGAATCACGTTCATGGTACGGGATACATCGCCGGCGGTCTGGGCCTGCTGGCGCGCCGCGCTCGAGATGCTTTGAATCAGGGTCGCGATGTGGTTCGCCACCTTCTCGATCTCATCCAGCGAGGAACCGGCGTTCTCGGCCAACTGTGCACCGCTCACCACACCTGCGGTCGACTGTTCCATCGAGATGACCGCTTCGTTGGTGTCGGTCTGAATGGTCTTCACCAGCGCTTCGATCTGGCGCGTCGCGTTACCGGAACGTTCTGCGAGTCGTTGCACTTCGTCCGCCACCACCGCGAAGCCGCGGCCCGCCTCACCAGCCATGGAGGCCTGGATCGCCGCGTTGAGTGCGAGGATGTTGGTCTGTTCGGCGATGTCGTTGATG
>JBOIBL010000165.1:0-1812 GCA_050739495.1 Gammaproteobacteria bacterium
CACAAACAGGCAGGCGATAAACATGTCGAACCGGTGCGGGTGGTATTCGACGGGATCCGCGACCGCCTGAGTCTGATCCCGGTCGGCATTGATGTGGGTTCACTGGACATCAGCGCTGACGGCAAGACCTTGTTGCTGACCGCGGCAGTCGCGGGCAGGAACAATCTTTACACCTATTCCATCGACCCGCTGGCGCAGGAACCGCCAGTCGCGAAACAGGTCACCAGCAGTGCCGGCGACAAGCGCAGTGCCCAATTCACGGGCGATGGCAAAACCGCGTTCTATCTCGATGGCGGACGCATCTTCTCGGTCACCTTGGCGGACAGTAAAAGCAAACCGTTGGCGGTGAGTGCGGAGATGGATGTGGACTTCGCGCATGAAAAGGAAGTCATGTTCGAGGAGGCCTGGCATTGGCTGCGCGACAACTTCCATGATCCGCATATGCACGGCGTGGACTGGGATGCAATCAGGAAAGAATACGCACCGCGCATCGCCGCAGCGACCACGCCGGATGGCGTACGCAGGCTGTTGAGCCTGATGGTGGGTGAACTCGACGCGTCGCATTCCGGCGTACGCGCTGGCGGGCATACTGCACTGGTGACCGGACGGCTGGGGCTGCGTTTTGATGCCACTGATTATGAGCAGCATGGACGGTTTCGTATCAGCGAAGTCGTACCGCTGTCACCTGCCGCGATCGCCGGTATCCATGCGGGTGAATATCTGATCTCGATTGACGATACCCGGCTCGATGCCGGTGCCAATCTGGCACAACAGCTGGAAAACAGGGTCGGCCACGAGACCCGGATCGGTGTGGCGATGCAGCCGGACGGCAAGGTAGAAAGCTTCAAGGTCAAGCCCGTCAACGCGCGTGCTGAAGCCGAGCTGGCCTATCGCAGCTGGGTTGAGGCCAATCGCCGTTATGTGCATCGCATCAGTGGCGGCCGGTTGGGTTATGTGCACATGCCGGACATGTCGGAACATTCGCTGCAGCAGTTCTATCTGGATCTGGATGCGGAGAACACGACTCGTGATGGTGTCGTGATCGACGTGCGCAACAATTTCGGTGGCTTCGTGAATGCCTATGCGCTGGATGTGCTGGCGCGGCGTCCGTATCTGAGCATGATCTTCAGGGGCATGCAGGATTCAGTCGCGGCACGTTCAGTACTGGGGCAGCGTGCCCTGGAACGGCCCACGGTGCTGATCACCAATCGCGTAACCTTGTCCGATGGTGAGGATTTCACGGAAGGCTACCGGGCACTCGGGCTTGGCAAGGTGGTCGGCGAACCGACCGCAGGCTGGATCATCTATACGTCCAACGTGCCTTTGATAGACGGTTCAAGCGTGCGACTGCCGTTCATCACGGTCATGGATGCCGAGAACAAGCCGATGGAGTTGCATCCGCGTCCGGTGGATGTGCCGGTAGAGCGTCCATTGGGCGAAGCCTATGCAGGCAAGGACAGTGATCTGGATGCCGCGGTGAAGACCTTGCTGCAGCAACTCGGTGGGCGTCTGTCGGGCCGCAAATGACACCGGGAAAGCGGGTTGCGCCGAGAACTGTTTCAGCGCAACCGCTTCAACCCGGCCGGCGCCGGCTCCAAAGTATCCAGATGTAATACAGAGGTAACCCGGCCAAGGTAATGACAAGACTGCGGCCGGTATTCACCGGGTCGGTAAAGAGTGAATAGCCGATCACCAGCAGCGTGCCAAGCACGAACAGTGCGGGAATCACTGGGTAACCGAGCACCTTGTACGGACGCGGCAGATCGGCACGCTTGCGGCGCAGCACAAACAGGCCGATGACCGCCAGCGCCA
>JBOIBL010000166.1:0-4225 GCA_050739495.1 Gammaproteobacteria bacterium
GCAATATTCTGATCTAACTAATTGAACAGTATGGATATTGCTTGAGATCGCCCAGGCAATCCAAAGCCGTCCCTGGCCTTGGTTCCTGGTTCATTGATCAGTGCTTTGATGTTGCGGGTTGATCGTCTGGCAGGCTGCCGATGCCAAGCCGCTGCATGTCACAGACGATATGGGCGGCAGCGTCCAGCAATACGTCCGGTTCCAGGCCGTTATCGCTACTGTCGTCGCCAGATTCCGTGCCGGAGTCGTCGCTGCTGGTGTTGCCGCTGTCCGGCTTGTCGTTCTGGGCCGACTTGAAGGCCGCTTCGAGTGTTGCCGCAGGCGGCAACCCCTTCAACTGACGCCAGGCATTTGCCATCGCGAGCCGCTGTTTATCCAGTTCGGCGCGTTGATGCTTCCGTTCACTCAGTACCAGCGACACGGATTTTTCGTTGCGTTGCGTTTCGTACTGCTTTAACTCCTGGAGATACAGCGCCCAGGCCTTGTCATGCGCGATGCGGGCATCGTGCAATTTGGTCAACTGCGGCAAGGTCTTGTCCAGACCCAACTGCAACGGAGTGTAATCAGTGGCCGCTATCTGATCCCAGGGGAGGGCGCTGTCCTGGGTTTCTTCGCCGAATTCAGTCGGGTCGATTGCAGACGGCAACGCGATGTCAGGGGTCACACCTTTGCGCTGGGTGCTGGCACCGTTAACGCGATAGAACTTTTCCACCGTGAGTTTGAGCTGCCCGGCATCGTCATCGCCCGGGATGATGCGATTCAGATCGATCAGCGTCTGCACCGTACCCTTCCCATAGGTGGTGCTGCCGATGATCAGTCCACGATGGTAGTCCTGGATGGCGGCCGCGAAGATTTCCGAGGCGGAAGCGGTGAAGCGATTCACCAGCACCGCCAGCGGTCCCGTATAGGTGACGCCGCTGTGATCATCGTCTTCCACATCGAGTCTGCTGTCGCTGTCCCGGATCTGGACTACGGGACCGTGCGGGATAAACAGGCCGGTGAGGTCATCGGCCTCCTGCAGGGAACCGCCGCCATTATTGCGCAGGTCGATGATGACACTGTCCACATGGGCCGCTTCGAGTTCCTTGAGCAGACGGCGGACATCGCGCGTGGTGCTGTTGTAGTTCTTTTCGCCCTCCATGCGACCCTGGAAGTCGCTATAGAAAGTGGGAATCGTGACTATGCCTACCTTATAGGAGTGATTGCCCTGTTTGATCGTGATGATGTGCTGATGTGCCGCTTGCGCTTCCAGTTTTACGGTATCGCGGACCAGACGGATCACTTTTTCGGGTGAACCGGGTGCGGCACCGGCAGGCAATATCTGCAGACGCACCACACTGCCGGCGTTGCCGCGGATGAGCGAGACCACGTCATCCAGGCGCCAACCCACCACATCAACCATATCGCTCTTGTCACCCTGAGCCACGCCGGTGATACGGTCATCCGGGTGCAGCTCCTTGCTGCGGGCGGCAGGCCCACCCAGGATCACCCGTTCCACCTTGGTGTATTCACCATCCGAGACCAGTGCGGCACCGATTCCCTGGAGTTTGAGGCTCATCTGGATCTGGAATTCCTCGGATTGATTCGGCGAGAAATAGTCGGTGTGCGGATCCAGCGAGCGGGTATAGGAATTCATGAACAGATCAAAGACGTCCGCGTCAGTCACCTGGCGTGCCCGGTGTTCGAAGTTGCGATAACGTTTACGCAGCACATCTGCGGCCTGTTTCCAGGTCTTGCCGGCCAGCAACAGCCCCAACGCATCGCTTTTCACCCGTTGCCGCCACAGCGTATCCATTTCGGCAGGGGTCTGTATCCAGGGAACCTTGCGCCGGTCGAAGGTATAGCTTTCCTTCACCGTGAAATCGGGTTCGTGGTCCAGCAGCGAGATTGCGTAGTCGATGCGTTCGCTTACCCGCTGCTGATAGACGTTATAGATGCTGAATGCCGGGTGCAGGTTGCCATGCCGGATGGAATCGTCAAGTTCGTCCCGGTATTTGGCAAAACCGTCGATGTCCGATTGCAGGAAATAGCTGCGGCCGGGATCGAGGTCCTCCAGATAGTGCTTGAATACCTCCCGGGAGAGCGTGTCGTCGAGTGCCGCATGGCCGTAGTGATAGCGTGTCAACAGTCCCGCGATGGCCTGGTCCACCAGCGTCTCGCGCGGTTGCGGACTCAGGGCCGGGAAGGGGGTGCCGACGCTCGACTCAGCAGGGGCGGCCACGCTGCCGGGTGTCGAGGAAGAGGCGGAAACGCCGAACACAAGCAGGCTGACGACGGTCAGCACGAGTAAAGACTGGTGACGCATTTTGTGGGGGATATCCTGCAGAATTGGAGCTGACCCGGTATCGAGTCACGGTGTCGTACGAACTATATTACCAAGCATACTTGGATGCATGCGTGGAGTGCGAGCATTTATACTATGCAGCCGGGATTTTAACCAGCGGAGCAGGATTTGGCGCATGCGCCCGATGACCTTCATAAACGGTGTCATATTTACCTGTGCCTCGGCACTTGCATCCGGGCTGCTTATCATCTTGTTCCTGCGTTGGATAATGAGCATGGATGCCGGGCTCGATCAGGCCGTGGTACATGGCAGCCTGCCGCTGGGTGAATTGCTCCGTAATGCGGCCATTTTCGGGGTACTGGCAGTGGTCGCCGGGATAACCTTCCGGGCAGAAATCAAGCGTCGACGCTGGTACTGGTGGGGGGAGTCCCTGCTTGCCTTGTGTCTGACAGCGACCCTGATCTTCCTGCTTCGCTGAACCCCGGATTCGGTTGCGGGATTTGGGCATTTTGACCGCAATCGGAAAGTTTTGTGTTTGGCGTGGGCAGATCGCCCGCACTTCTGGATTGATCCATCGGAGAAAGCGATACGGGGAGCACATAATCATGTGTTACCCCTGACCGTTGTCTTTGTGCAACAGGTTGCGGGAACACTACATATGTGAACTTTTCCCGATATTTTTCTGATTTTCAGGAGTAGGATTTGCAGCCAAGCCACAGGGGAAGAGAAGGCTGGAATGCGCTAAAATAGGCGCTCTAGCGGTGATAGAGGCATGATTTACCGGGTATTTCAAGTCCCCGGACCGCCTTCCCGTCAGCCGCTTGTTATTGACTTGGTCGAGCAGATTGAGTAAAAAACGTGGCCCGCTGTTGAGCGGCTGGCGATGGGCGCTGATGCGTGGTTTATGATTACCATGCAGCGCCCGTATGCATTTATAAACACCGAATACCAAATCCGGTATCTCAGGAGACAGTCAAGTGAGCTTTCAAGAGATCATTCACATTGCCGCAGTTTCCGGCGGCATTCTGTACGTCATCACGTTTTGCTTGTTGGTGGCCCTTACCATCATCGTGGATCGCACTTGGTACCTTGCCAAGATCGTCCGCCAAGGCGAACTCATCGCCCACACCATCCTCGAGATGGAAGAAGTGGATCGCGATCTCCTCATGGATCTCGCTGTGCGCACCGCCAAGTACCCTCAGGGTGCGGTGCTCGAAGTCGCGCTGAAATACCCGGATGTGAAGGACCCGGTACGGCTCGCCGACCTGGTTGAGGAAACCATCCTGCTGCAGGCGCCTCGCGTCGATCGCGGTCTGTGGATGCTGGATACCATCGTGACGCTCGGACCCTTGTTGGGCTTGTTGGGTACCATTGTCGGTATCTTCGAGGCCTTCAAAGTGCTGGGTGCTGCCGATACCGCACCGACCAAGGTGACCGGTGGCGTGGCGGAAGCGTTGATCGCAACCGCGGCCGGCTTGTTCGTCGCTATTCTCGGCCTGGTCTTCTTCAACGGCCTCAACAACCGCGTGCGCCTGATCCTCCACCAGATGGAAGCGATCAAGGTCATGCTCGTCAACCGTCTCACCTGATAGCGGCGTGTTAAACGCCTGGAGAGACTTGGTTAACTACAGAATGACCGTGTTCAGCGGTCAAGGCAGGCAGTTGCAATGAAGGGTTTTTTTGAAGCGAAGAAAGGACGGATCGAGATCATTCCGATGATCGACATCATGTTCTTCCTATTGGTGTTCTTCGTCATGATCACGCTGCGCATGATCCCGGCGACGGGTATTGCGTCCAAGCTGCCGCGCAGCAGCACCGCCGTGACCATCGAGCGTCCGAAGATCATCATCAGTCTGCAGGCAGACGGAGAAATCATCGTCGAAGACCAGAAGATGACTCCTGATCAGCTTACCAACTATTTGCTCGGGCGCGATCCGGCCC
>JBOIBL010000167.1:0-3128 GCA_050739495.1 Gammaproteobacteria bacterium
GAGGCAGACCCATGGGCAAGCTGATCTTATCGCTGGATAACCAGGAACTCGCGCAATACGAGCTGGACAAGGAGCGCTACACCATAGGCCGTCTGGCTGACAACGACATCCATGTGGATAACATGGCGGTGAGCGGGCATCACGCGCTGATCCTGAACATCCTCAAGGATTCGTTCCTCGAGGATCTGAACAGCACCAACGGCACTTACGTCAACGGCAAACTGGTAAAGAAACACGCGCTGCAGGACGGCGACGTGATCACCATCGGCCGACACCAGATCAAATACATGAGCGGTCAGGCCAAAGCCGAGGGCGACGCCGACGAATTCGAAAAGACCATGATCATCCGTCCGGGTGCCAAGGCTCAGGCCGGCACGCCCAGCATGGACAGTGTGAACAAGGCGATCTCCGGTGGTGGTGCGGCTCCGATCGGCGATGCCCCCAAGGGTGCGGCGCTGCCACGTGCCAAACTGCAAGTATTGTCAGGCTCTTTCGCCGGCAAGGAACTGGAACTGAACAAGGCGCTCACGACCCTCGGCCGTCCGGGAGTACAGGTTGCCGCAGTCACTCGCCGTGCCGACGGGTTCTTCATCGTGCACGTGGAGAGCGGTTCCGGTCAGGGCTTCCCGACCGTCAATGGCAAGGACATCGGCGCACAGGCACAGAAGCTGAACGATAACGATGTCATCGAACTGGCAAGCGTCAAGATGGGTTTCTATTCGATGCCGAACGGTTGATATTATTCAACCGACGAGTTGCTCGATTTTAAACACCCGCCGCAGATACGGCGGGTGTTTCATTTTCATCAACGATACTGAATTTCACCCGTTGGGTGACGCCGCAAAGTAGTTCGTAGGGAATCGTTTCAGCAGCGCGCGCGACTTGCTCGACCGGCAACCCCGCCCCCCAAACCAGTACCGGATCGCCGACTGCCGCATCCGGTACGGTACGCAAATCCACCGCAATCATGTCCATCGATACCCGTCCGACGAGAGCCGCCGGTTGGTTCTTGACTCGCACCGGTGTGTCGTTGGGCGCATGACGCGGATATCCATCACCGTAACCGATGGCTGCGATGCCGATAGTCATCGCTTCCGGCGCTACCCAGGCGCCACCATAACCCACCGCCTCGCCCTTTTGCAGATGCCGGATCGCAATCAACTCGGTACGCATCGTCATCACCGGCAGCAAGCCATCATCTGCACCACAGCGATCCGCAAACGGTGATACTCCGTACAACAGGATACCGGGCCGCACCCAGTCCGCATGGCTATCCGGCCAGGCCAGAATGCCGGCAGAATTGGCGATGCTGCGCTCGACCTCAATGCCGGCGGTTGCTTCTGCAAATGCCTGAAGCTGTTGTGTGGTGCGCGACGAATTGGTGTCATCGGCACAGGCCAGGTGAGTCATCAACCTGACCGGACCGCGAACTGCCTTCACCGCCGATAACCGCTGCCACGCGTTGCGTGCCTGATCGAGTGGAAAACCGAGACGGTTCATGCCGCTATCGACTTTAAGCCATACGCCGAGGGGATGCTGCAGACGGCTGGCTTCGAGCAGCGCAAGCTGGCTGGATTCGTGTACGACCACTTCGCAGCCGTTGCGTGCCGCCTCATCCAGTTCATCTGCACTGAATACGCCTTCCAGCAGAATGATCGGATGTACAAGACCTGCGCGGCGAATCACCAACGCTTCGTCGAGGCTGGCAACCGCATATGCGTCGGTTTCGCTCAACGCTCGTGCGACTGCAGTGATACCGTGACCGTAGGCATTGGCTTTGACGACAGCCATGACACGGGAACGCGGCGCGATTTCACGGACCCGGCGCAGGTTGTGGCGTAACGCAGCGAGGTTGATGATGGCCCCGGTGGCCCGGCTCACATGTAACCCCCGGCATCCTCGGAGATATAATTCTCGAAGCGTGTGAAGCGGCCAAGGAACGTGGTCCTGACTCCCCCGATCGGACCGTTGCGCTGCTTGCCGATGATGATTTCCGCAGTACCCTTGTCCGGACTTTCCTTGTTGTACACCTCGTCACGATAGATGAACACGATCACGTCGGCATCCTGTTCGATGGAACCGGATTCACGCAGATCGGACATGATGGGACGCTTGTCATTGCGGGTTTCCAGACTCCGGTTCAGCTGCGAGAGCGCGATCACCGGTATCTGCAATTCCTTCGCCAGGGATTTCAGACTACGGCAGATTTCCGAGATTTCGGTCGCACGGTTCTCACGCGTTCCCGGCACCTGCATGAGCTGCAGATAGTCCACTACGATCAGCCCCAGATTGTGTTCGCGTTTGAGACGCCGGGCACGTGCCCGCAATTCGGTGGGAGTCAATGCGCCCGTGTCATCGATGAACATCGGCGACTTGGACATGATAGAGATCGCCGAACTCACCCGCTGCCAATCTTCCGGATCCAGTTTGCCGGTCCGGATCTTCTGCTGATCGATCCGTCCCAGTGAGGAAATCAGACGCATGGCAAGCTGTTCGCCGGACATTTCCATGCTGAACACCGCCGTCGGTACAGGGTTCTCCGGTTTGCAAGCACTGTATTCTGCAATGTTCATCGCAAACGCAGTCTTGCCCATCGAGGGGCGCCCGGCAATGATGATCAGATCACCGGGCTGCAAGCCGGTGGTCATCTCATCGAATTTGTCTATGCCGCTCGACAACCCGGTGATCGGGCTGTTGGCATGCATCAAGGCGTCCAGCCGATCGACTGTCTTGGACAGCAGCTCGCTGATGCGCACGAAGCTGCGTTGCATGCGCCCGCCGCGTTCAGCGATGTCGAACACCTGACGCTCGGCAAAATCCAATAGTTCCGCCGTACCCCGGCCTTCGGGACGGAACGCGGCATCGGCCAATTCACCACCGACGCGGATCAGCTGCCGCAGTACCGAACGCTCGCGCACGATATCGGCATAGGCGCGCACGTTGGCGGCAGTCGGGGTATCGCGGGCCAACGTCGCGAGATATGCCAACCCGCCAGCCTGATCCAGCAGATTGCGGCCTTGCAGCCATTCGGCCAGCGTCACCGCATCGAATGGCGTGTCGTGTTCGGTGAGTTCAATGATGGCCCGGAACAGCAACCGGTGATCCTGGCGATAGAAATCGTCTTCGGC
>JBOIBL010000168.1:0-11756 GCA_050739495.1 Gammaproteobacteria bacterium
CGCCACCATGCCTTATATAGCGTTGCAGCTGGTCGGTATCCAGGTGGTGATCGCAGCCATGGGCTTCACCGGCAGCGGTCTGGTCGGCGACCTGCCGCTGATCATCTCGTTCGCGATCCTCGCGGCCTACACCTACACCAGCGGGCTGCGCGCACCGGCGCTGATCGCGGTGGTGAAAGATCTACTGATCTATATCGTGATCATCGCGGCGGTGATCGTGATCCCGATGCAACTGGGCGGTTACGGTCATATCTTTGCGGCGGTGCCGACCGACAAACTGCTGCTCAAGCCGCCGGTCCCCGGCAACATCGGTATCTATAGCGCGTATGCCACGCTCGCGCTTGGTTCCGCGCTGGCGTTGTTTCTGTATCCGCATTGCGTGACCGGCCTGCTGAGTGCCAGCAGCCGCAAGGTAATCAAACGCAACATGGCGTTGTTGCCGGCCTATTCACTGGTGCTGGCGTTGATCGCCTTCCTCGGTTACATGGCGATCGCCGCCGGCGTGCAGCACGACCCGGCCTACGCGGATTACTTCAAACAATACGGAGCGAATTTTGCGGTACCGGCATTATTGCTGCATTCGTTTCCGGCCTGGTTCGCAGGCGTGGGGTTTGCCGCCATCGCCATCGGCGCACTGGTGCCGGCCGCGATCATGTCTATCGCCGCGTCGAACCTGTTTACCCGCAACATCTACAAGGAATATCTGAAGCCCAACGCCACTGACAAGGAGGAAGCGGGCATGGCGAAACTGATGTCATTGATCGTGAAACTCGGTGCCTTGGCGTTCATCATTTTTCTGCCTGAGAAATACGCGATTCAATTACAGTTATTGGGCGGGGTATGGATCATTCAGACCTTGCCGGCGATCGTGGTTGGTTTGTACACCCGCTGGCTGCATCGCTGGGCGCTGGCCGGTGGTTGGCTGACCGGCATGCTGTGTGGCACCGGGATGGTGGCTGCACAGCACTTCAAGGGCACGATCTATCCGTTGCAGATCGGCGATCTGACAGTGCCGGGGTACGCGGCGTTGTATTCATTGGTGCTGAATTTCGTGGTCGCGATCGTATTGACGCTGGTGCTGCGCGCACTCAAGACGCCAGCCGGAACCGACGCCACCGCAGCCACGGATTATGAGCACGACCCGGCATGAACATCGAGCGCAGCGTCGGTCTCGCCGCAGCCTTGCTGACAACCGTCGCGTTTGTGCCACAGGTGATCCGTTCCTGGCGCACTCGCGACACGCATGCGATTTCTTTCCCGATGTATTCGATCTTTACGCTTGGCATAAGTTTGTGGCTGGTCTACGGACTCATGTTGCACGACTTGCCGATCACGCTCGCGAACGGCATCACATTGTTGCTGGCGCTGATTGTGCTGGCATTGAAGTTGAAGCATGGTTGATCCCATGAAGTCTGCGCTGGTACTGCTTTGCATAATCTTCGGCGGAACGTTTGCCATCAATGCCTGTGCCGATGACGATGCATTCGCTTTCCCCGGGATGACGGCGGCGATCGATGTGGGGCGCTATCACACGGATTTCGCCTATCCTGCTGCCGATTACCGTGCCGATATCGAACGTTATGCGATCGTGATCACCCAGCCGGTCGCCGAGGATGTCGATTTCGGCATCACCGGCGCGTATCTGCTCGCCAGTGTAGATAGCCCGACGCTGAATGCGCTGACCCAGGCCGATGGCCAATCGCTGGGATTGTCCGCGGACTGGCATCCACGGCTCGGCAATTACCTGAGTCTGGAATTGCAGGCCGGTTATCGCTGGAACGATGTGAATTTCTCCAGCCCCGCCGGGCAGCCGGAAGTCACCTGGTACGAAAGCTATGCCGCTGCCGGCCCGGTGCTGTATCTCTATAACTGGCGCATCTCCGCCGGCGTGCGCTGGCAGCATTATGACGGCACTGAAAACGATCCGGGCGCGTCGCCTGCGAAGCTGGATTTCAATGCGGCACACAGCAGCGGCGCCTATCTCGGCTTCACGTATTACCTTGATCGCAGCGGCTCACTGGCTCTGTATGCCTTCGGCGGCGGGCAGCGCGGTGCGCAACTGGTATTCAAGCGGGAGTTCTGAGCAAGCGGATAATAAAGCCGTCCGAAGTCAGGCGCGAGGCGGTAAAAACGGCTATAACTGGCGCGTCTGAAAACGGGCCGATCGGGGAGGACAGTATGGTCGTGTTCCTGTGGATTCTGCTTGGACTCATGGTATTTGTTGCGTTGGTGGCGCTGCATGATGTGACACAAAACCGTCACGCTATCCTGCACAACTATCCGGTCATCGGTCACTTTCGTTACTGGCTGGAGTTCATCGGTCCGGAACTGCGGCAATACTGGGTCGCGGACGACAAGGAAGAACTGCCGTTCAATCGCAGCGAACGCAGCTGGATCTATGCTACCGCGAAACAACAGAACAACTACTTTGGTTTCGGTACCGAAGAACAGTTGTACGGCACCGGTTATCCGATCATCAAGAACGCGGCGTTCCCGTTTGCCGAACACAAGGCCAGCTGGCCGGGTGACGATCCCAGCGCCGTGCCCTGTCTCAAAATCATGGGCGCCAGTCACGGCCGCAAGCGTCCGTACCGGCCGAATTCGGTGGTCAACATCTCCGCCATGTCATTCGGCGCGCTGGGCAAGAATGCCATCAGCGCACTCAATCTCGGCGCGAAGCTCGCGCACTGTTATCACAACACCGGCGAAGGCGGTGTCAGTCCGTATCACCTGCTGGGTGCCGACGTGGTGTTCCAGATCGGTACCGGTTATTTCGGTGCGCGCGGGCCCGACGGAAAATTTTCGCTCGAGGTGGTGGCCGACAAATGCGTGAAGTATCCGCAGATCCGTGCCATCGAAATCAAGTTGTCGCAAGGCGCCAAACCCGGCAAGGGCGGCGTGTTGCCAGGTGCCAAAGTCGTGCCGGAGATCGCGCGTACTCGCGGTATCCAGCCGTTCCGGGATTGCATCTCACCCAATGCGCACAGCGAATTCGGCAGCGTGGATGAGATGATCGATTTCATCGAGCGCGTCGCCGGTTGCACCGGCCTCCCGGTCGGCGTGAAAGCCGCGATTGGCGAGACCGATTTCTGGGGCAAGCTCGCCGAACGCATGCAGGCGCGTGGCGAAGGACCGGACTTCATCACCATCGACGGCGGTGAAGGCGGCACCGGCGCGGCACCATTGACGTATGCCGATCATGTGTCATTGCCATTCAAGATCGGTTTCGCACGCGTCTATCAATTGTTCCAGAATGCCGGCGTTTCGAAGGACGTGGTATGGATCGGCAGCGCCAAGCTGGGGTTCCCGGATCGCGCCGTGGTCGCATTCGCGATGGGTTGCGACATGGTCAACGTGGCACGCGAGGCCATGATGTCGATCGGCTGCATCCAGTCGCAGAGCTGCCATACCGGCCATTGTCCGACCGGTGTCACCACCATGAGTGAATGGCGCCAGGCCGGCTTGAATATCGAAGACAAGTCGAAGCGCTGCGCCAACTTCATCAAGGGTTTTCGCAAGGAACTGATCGCGCTGGCGCACACCGCCGGTTACGAACATCCGCGGCAGTTTACCGGCACGGATATCGAACTCTCCACCGGTATCAACAAGTTCTCGACACTGGAAGCGGTGCTGGGCTATCGTGCCGATGCGGCACAGTTCACAACGATGCGCGATCTGACCCCGGTCTGAAACAGAAAGCAGTAACAGGAGACAAGGCGATTGGGCATGATTGAAGCGGCGCCTGGCGCAACAGCGGAGCACACCCTATTGTCAGTTGATGCAACGATTCTGCCTGTCGTGACGATCGTTCCCATCGGCGCAGTCGATTTCTCTGACCCCCACGATGTGTTTTGCTCCCGCTTCGGGAATATCAGGAACGCAGAGGGTTGAAGGGAGCCGCGGAGGTGACAACGCCCACTGCCGTTATCCTCGGCGGCGGTCCCGCCGGTCTCATGGCTGCGGAGGTCTTGAGCGGCGCGGGAATAGCCGTGGATATCTACGACGCTATGCCATCGGTGGGGCGCAAGTTCCTGCTGGCAGGTGTCGGCGGCCTCAACCTCACTCATTCCGAAGCCCCGGAAAGATTCCTCGCCCGTTATGGTGCGGGCGACGCCTGGGTGCGTCCCTGGCTGGAGGCATTCGGTCCCGTGGCATTGCGAGCATGGGCGCAGTCTCTGGGCATCGAGACTTTCGTTGGTAGCTCTGGCCGCGTGTTCCCCAGGGAGATGAAGGCAGCGCCGTTGCTGCGCGCCTGGCTGCGTCGTCTGCGACAGGCCGGCGTCCGGTTTCATCTTCGTCACCGTTGGCGTGGGTGGCAGG
Source organism: Gammaproteobacteria bacterium (assembly GCA_050739495.1). Taxonomy (GTDB): domain Bacteria; phylum Pseudomonadota; class Gammaproteobacteria; order Natronospirales; family REEB76; genus DASSKW01. The sequence continues at coordinate 4,321 of JBOIBL010000168.1, forward strand.
GAGATGAATTGCTGTTCGATATGCCCGCGGGCCACCGGACGGCGCGCGCGGATGTCACGGTGCTGGCCCTGGGCGGAGGGAGTTGGCCACGGCTCGGTTCGGACGGCGCCTGGGTTCCCTGGCTGCAAGCACGCGGGATTCCTGTGGAACCATTCAAACCCTCCAACTGCGGTTTCGAGGTGGAATGGAGCGAATATTTCCGTTCGCACTACGCTGGCCAGGCGGTGAAGCGTGTGAACGCCTGGCTGGAGGGTGGCGTGCCACAGGCGGGCGAGTTCATCGTGACACGAAACGGTGTCGAAGGCGGACTCATCTATTCACTCTCTTCCCCGTTACGGGAGGCCATTGAGAATCGCGGCAGCGTCACCTTGCATCTGGATCTCAACCCCGCCAAAGAGACGGCCAGATTGACGGCAGATCTTTCCAAACCTCGTGGTTCCCAATCCCTGGCAAACCATCTGCGCAAGCAGGCCGGTGTAGAAGGCGTGAAGGCGGGTCTGCTGCGGGAAGCATTCGGTGCGGAAGCGTTGGCAGAGCCTGCACGCGCAGCGCGAGCCATCAAGGATCTGACACTCAAGCTCGTGGCAACGAGGCCACTGGATGAAGCCATCAGCAGCGCCGGCGGCGTAGTATCCACTGCCATGGACGAACGCCTGATGTTGCGTGCGCTGCCGGGCGTGTTCTGTGCCGGTGAGATGCTGGATTGGGAGGCACCCACCGGCGGATATCTGCTGACAGCCTGTTTCGCCAGTGGCTATGTGGTGGGACAAGGCGCGATCCACTGGTTGCGGAGCAAGTCATGAGGATATGGGTGGACGCGGATGCCTGTCCGAAAGTGATCAAGGAGATCCTGTTCCGCGCGGCGCAACGTGCCCAGGTGCAGGTGACGCTGGTGGCCAACCAGGCGTTGCGTACACCGCCATCGCCGCACATCAAGTCACTGCAAGTGTCGTCCGGTTTCGACGTGGCGGACAACGAGATCGTGAAACAAGTGGCGGTCGGCGATCTGGTCATCACCGCAGACATCCCGCTGGCGGCACAAGTGGTGGAGCAGGGCGCTCACGCGCTCAATCCACGCGGCGAGCTCTACACCACCGAGAACGTGAAGGCGCGGCTCAGCTTGCGGGATTTCATGGCGAACCTGCGGGACAGCGGCGTACCGACCGGCGGGCCACCGCCCCTGAGTCTGAGCGACCGGCAAGCTTTCGCCAACCACCTGGACCGGCTGCTGGCAAAGCGGGACAAGTCCTGACGCGGTGATCCAGGGCTGCGATGTTGCAGGGAATCGGGATCAGGGTGTCCGGGACAAACACTCTCCGTCCGACATTAGTGTCCGAGCCACCCGCCGGCAGCCTGCAGCGGCTGCGGATCGTCGGCCTGCGATACCCAGGCCGCGAGCGCATAACGTTTTGCCTTGACCGACACGGTTTGAGGTAAATGCATCGTGGCGGTGAAACCGGCAGCAGTTGGCTGCAAGGTCGTGTGGTTGTAACCGATCACCAGAAAATCGTGTTCGAGCGCGCGGCCCGCATTCTCGCCGGCACCGACTTTGGTCACTACACCGAATGCCAGTACCGCGACATGCAGGATCAGAGTCGAGCTTGTCGGCACTGTCGGTGTGAATGCAGCCTCGACCTTGCCGTCATCCGTCTCCACGCTCAGCACGCCGACTTTCGTTCCCGTATCCAGCGATAACGGCCGGTGGTCGAAGAAGTTATGCCATTCGCTCGCGTTCAGCAGGAACTCCGGCGTATAGACTACGCTACCGCCGTCATGAATCACGAGCCGGCGCTGGCGTTCGGTGTAGGCATGCGCATCGAACGGATCGTGCCAACCGAGCTCGTCCCAGTAATCGACATGGAATGCCACCGGCACCACTTGTCGCCACAGACGCGGATCGTCTGTCAGTCCGGATAACCAGCTTTCCGCCGGTGGACAACTACTGCAGCCTTCCGAGGTGTAAAGCTCGAGCAGGCTCACACGCATCGCGGGACTTTGAATCAATTGTGCCCGCGCCGGTTGCAGTGCGGTCATGCAGATGGTCGTCGTCAGCAGGAGCAGGTAGCGGAGTTCCATCGCAAGTTCTCGGCTTGGGGACTTATAGCATGACCCGGTGAACCGGGGTTTTATTGCGGCTGCCACCGGGAATCGGGCTGGATAGCGTTAAAATACCGCACCAAACAGCGAATCGGGATCTACGCAGTGAACAGTCCAGGCCAGAAATCCTCGGTCACTCTTCGCAAGCTCGACAAGCGGCTGCGCCGCAACGTCGGTCAGGCGATCCAGGATTTCAACATGATCGGCGAGGGCGACCGGGTGATGGTATGCCTGTCCGGCGGCAAGGACTCCTATACCTTGCTCGATATTCTGATCGCGTTACAGAAAAGCGCGCCGGTGCGTTTTGAACTGATCGCGGTGAATCTGGATCAGAAGCAGCCCGGGTTTCCCGAACAGATACTGCCGGAATATCTCACGCAATTCGGTGTGCCGTTCCATATCATCGAGCAGGACACTTACAGCGTCGTCAAGCGCGTGATTCCGGAAGGCAAGACCACTTGCGGGCTGTGTTCACGGTTGCGGCGCGGCGCGCTCTACAATTTTGCGGCCCAGCATGGCATTACGCGCATCGCGCTCGGGCACCATCGCGACGACATCATCGAGACCCTGTTTCTCAATCTGTTTTACGGCGGCAAACTCAAGACCATGCCGCCCAAATTGTTGTCCGACGATGGCCGGCATGTGGTGATCCGGCCGCTGGCTTATTGCACCGAACATGACATCGAACGGTATGCCAACTGGAAACAGTTCCCGATCATCCCCTGCAACCTGTGCGGTTCGCAGGAGAACCTGCAACGCCAGGCGGTCAAGTCCATGCTTGCGGGTTGGGAGCGCGAGTCGCCGGGCCGTCTGAATTCGATCTTCGCCGCATTGCAGAATGTGAGTGCTTCGCACCTCGCGGATACGAAGCTGTTCGATTTCGCAGCACTCGGTAGCAAAAAGAACCTGCACGTGGATTGGTTCAGTGAAGAGCGCATGGAGTCGGAGTCCGGCGATCCGATTGTTGCAACAGTCTCGGTGGAGGATTTACTGAGTTCGACACCACGGGCACGAGCGGCAGCAGGCGATATCTAGGCGCGATGGAACCGCTCCCAAATGGGAGAGACTGTCACGGGTAGTTCCGCCAGTCCGCCTGGCTGCAGATACGGGTTACCGGGCGTGTGGAAATCCGATCCCACCGAACCGGCCAGTTCGAAACGAACTGCGAGATGTCCCGCGCTCATCAGCTCGTCACGATTGCTGCGTCCGCAGACTACTTCCAATCCATCTCCACCGGCTTGTTTGAAGGCTGTGAGTGCATCAAGCAATCGAGTGCGCGTCATGCCGTAGCGCAGCGGGTGCGCCAGTACGGCGTGACCACCGGCGGCGTGGATCCAGCCGATACATTCTTCCAGTGAGGCCCAGGTGACCGATACGTGACCCGGTTTGCCGCGGTGCAGGAAACGCTTGAATGCTTCCTGGAATGTGCGTACATGACCGCTGGCCTGCAGATGTTGGGCGAAGTGGGTACGGGTGATTTCGGCATCGCCCGCCAGTTCGCGCGCACCGGCATAGGCATCCTCGATGCCACGCTTGGCGAGTCGCCGGCCAATCTCCTGCGCACGCACGTCACGTAATCCCTGCAAGTGTGCAAGTCCCTGTTGCAGCGCATCCGTGTTCGCATCGATATCCAGTCCCACTACGTGCAGCGTCTGGTTTTGCCAGCTTACCGATATCTCTACGCCCGGAATGAAACGCATGGCGTGGTTTGCGGCGGCCCGCGCGGCCTCCGCGAGCCCGGTAGTGCAGTCGTGATCGGTGAGCGCCAGCATCTGCACGCCTCGCGACGCCGCGAGGCTCACCAGTTCGGCGGGGGTAAGGGCGCCATCCGAGGCGCGTGAGTGCAGGTGCAGGTCTATCATGCGTCGAGATCGGGGATCAGCATGCTTTGCAGCTTGGAGATCGTGTCCTTGAGCTGGAGTTTGCGTTTCTTGAGGCGGGTGAGCTGCAGTTCGTCGCTGGTCGGGTCGTCCGCCAAACGGCTGATGGCCATGTCCAGATCATGGTGTTCCAGCTTGAGCTTGATGATGCGCTCTTTCAGCTTGTGCTTTTCCTGAAAATCCATGCCGCCCGTGCCCTGTCGCCAGCGTGGCGATGCCGGCAGACAGGGTACGTGCCACCCTCCGGCTTCGCAACCAGCCAGCGGCATCCGGGCTAGAATAGGCTTGCTTTACGACCGTATCCGCCGGAGTTCGCGCCCAGTCATGGAAATCTTCAAGGTCTTTCACATAGAGGCGGCGCATCGCCTGCCGAATCTGCCCGCCAGTCACAAGTGCAGCCGTCTGCACGGACATTCGTTCCGCGTCGAAATTCATATCAGCGGCGAACCGGGCGAAAAAAGCGGTTGGATCATGGACTTCGCCGATCTCAAGACTGCGTTCGCACCGGTATTCGAGGCTCTGGATCACCGTTATCTGAACGACGTGCCGGGCCTCGAGAATCCCACCAGTGAAATCCTGGCGCGCTGGATCTGGCAGCGGCTGCAACCAGCCTTGCCGGCATTGTCCAAAGTCCTGATCGCTGAAACCTGCACTTCCGGTTGTATCTATCGCGGCGACTGAAAAGCACCTTGAAGGAGAGTGATATGCGCAGAATAGTGTTGCTGATGATCACGGGATTGTCGTTAACGATCGCTACACATTGTTCCGCTATGAACGATACCAGTTACGTCGCGGCGATGGCGGCGATGCATGCCGATGATGCGCCGGTAGCCAGTCCGGTCGCCGAGGTCAAACCGGCACGGCCGGTACAGGGAAGTGAAATAGTCTATGCCACGGTTAACGGCAAACCGGTACGCGGCTATCTGTCACGTCCCGTCAACGCAAAAGGCTCGTTACCCGGCATCATCGTGATCCACGAATGGTGGGGACTGAACGACAACATCCGGCACATGGCCGACCGGCTGGCGGGCGAAGGTTATGTGGCGTTGGCGGTGGATCTCTATGGCGGCAAAGCCGCGACTACACCGACGGATGCCGAAGCCCTGATGAAAGCGGTGTTCGCAGATACGGCGGCAGCCAGGACCAATCTACAGCAGGCGTATGCATACCTGCACGATACCGCGCATGCGCCACGCATCGGCGTCATCGGCTGGTGTTTCGGTGGCGGCTGGTCTTTGCAGACAGCGTTGCTGCTGCCCGACAATATTGCCGCCACGGTCATGTATTACGGCCGGCCGGTGGACGATGTCGCGGCCCTGTCGAAACTGAAGATGCCGCTGATCGGATTCTTCGGCGAGGAAGATCACGGCATCACGGTAAAAGATGTGCAGGCATTCCAGCAGGCGCTCAAGCAGGCCGGGGTCAAGGCGGAGATCCACGAATATCCCCATGCCGGTCATGCGTTCGCGAACCCGTCCGGCAAGAACTATCAGGCGGATGCCGCCAAGGATGCCTGGCGGCGCACGGTAAGTTTCTTTGCCCGCTATTTGAAACGCGGGGCGTGATAGGCTTCGATTCAGTTATTTGTCATCGTGAGGTGTGACCATGCGTAAGTCTCTGGCGCTTCTGCTCAGCATCCTGACGCTTGCCGTTGCAAGCGGTGTTACCGCGGCAACTCTGGAAGGCGTGACCCTGCCGGATTCGGCGACGGTCGGCGGCAAGGCACTGGTTCTGAACGGGTTGGGACTGCGCGAGTTCCTGTGGGTCGACGTCTACGTCGGTGGGCTGTATCTGGAAACCAGGGCCACTACCCCGGATGCGGTGATGGCGGAGCAGGGGCCGTATCGCGTCACCATGAAGTTGTTGCACGACATCAGTCACAAGCAGTTTGCCGACAACTGGATGGATGACCTGAAACACAACAATCCGGATGTGATTGCCAAACTCGACCCGCAGGCCAAGCAGTTCGTCACTTTGTTCGACGACGCCAAGGAAGGTGACGAGATCGTGATGGATTTCGTACCCGGTACGGGACTGAGTGTGACGCACAATGACAAACTCATGGGCACGGTGGCCGGCGATGACTTCGGCCGCGCCGTGTTGCACTGCTATGTGGGCCCGAATCCGCCGACGGAAAAGCTCAAGAAAGGCATGCTGGGCGGGAATACCTGAGCACAGTCAGTCATGACGCAACAACGCCGGCTTACGCCCTAGGTGTTCAGTTAACGTGTTGCCGCGACGCACGGGTACCTGAACCGCCGCGTATCAGTAGCCTGCAATCGCAGTCTGATTCCCCCTTTGGAAAAGGGGGATGAAGGGGGATTTTGGAAATGAAAATCCTCCCCCGCCCTCCTTTTCCAAAGGAGGGAGTTGAAAGAGCGAGCCGTAGCATGCTGCGCTATCGATTCCTGTCCATCGTTCAATATTTTTACTGAACGCCTAAGGACGAATTGGTGAATTTTATTAAATGATTACAGGCAGCGTGTCGGTTCTGAAATCACATAGGCACAAACCTGGCCTGGGTCCGGATCCGGCCAAGCCAGTCACGCACGGCTGGGTAAGGAGACAGATCGAACCCGCCTTCTGCGGCGACATGCGAATAGGCAAACAAGGCGATATCCGCGATGCTGTACGTTTCCCCGGCGAAGAACGCTTGCTGCTGCAGGTGCTGCTCCATGACCCCGAGTGCCCGGTAACCCTTTTCCCTGAGCCGCGGCAGTTCCTGCAACCTTGGATTATCGGCGGGCAGATATTTCATGATGAACCGTGCCACGGCCACATAGGGTTCGTGACTGTATTGCTCGAAGAACATCCATTGCAAAGCTTGCGCTCGCTGCCAGCGATCCTGTGGATACAAGCTGCTGCCTTCCGCAAGATAGATCATGATCGCGTTGGATTCGGAGAGGTATCTACCATCCGGTAATTCCAGCAACGGGATCTTGCCGTTGGGATTCCTGGCCAGAAATTCCGGCTTGCGCGTCTCGCCGTCGGTACTGTTGACTTCCACCCAGCGGTACGGCAAATGCAATTGCTCCATGGTCAGCAGAACCTTGTAGCAATTACCCGAGGAGCGCATGCCGTAGACGACGTATTCCGTGGTACTCATCGTTGTCTGGATCGAGCGCTGTGAATATCAGAACGCATTGACGCCGGTGATCTCCTTGCCGACCACCAGCTGATGCACGGACTCCGTGCCTTCATAAGTGATGACGGATTCCAGATTCAGCGCGTGCCGGATGGGACAGAACTCGGTGGTGATACCGGCACCGCCGAGCAGATCGCGGGCGTCGCGGGCGATATCGATCGCCATGCGCACGTTGTTCCATTTGGCGAGCGAGACCTGGCCGGGGTTCAGCTTGCCGGCATCCTTCAGACGACCGAGTTGCAGCGACAACAGCTGCGCGCCGGTGATCTTGCGCACCATCTCCGCCATTCGAAGTTGTGCGAGCTGGTTGTGAC
>JBOIBL010000169.1:0-8884 GCA_050739495.1 Gammaproteobacteria bacterium
TTGCTGCCCCTTACACCTGACCCCCTGGCGCCTCTAAGGGTATTATGTCGCCAGCCAGCAGGACCAAGGGACTGGCTAAAAAATCGCCATTCAGGCAGGAATGGCAAACTTCCGTGTTGAGATATCGACACATCACTTTCAAAGGGTAGAAACATGGGAACTGGAATTGCGTTGCTGGTTGCAGTCGTGGTGTTCGTCTTCGCGATCATCACGATCTTCAAGACCGCCATCACCGTGAAGCAGGGCTACGAAGCCACACTGGAAAGATTCGGTAAATACGTCGGCACCCTGAAGCCGGGCATCCATTTCGTGATGCCGTTCATCTATAGCGTCGGCCACCGCATGAACATGATGGAACACGCGGTGGACATCCCGACCCAGGAAGTCATCACCTCTGACAATGCCACGGTCAACGTGGATGCCATCGTGTTCGTCACCATCCTGGACGCGCAAAAAGCCGCCTATAACGTCGCGAATTACATCACCACCATCCAGCAATTGACGCTGGCCAACGTACGCTCGGTCATCGGTCAGCGCACCTTTGACAAGGTGCTGGCGGAACGCAGCTTGATGAATTCCGAAATACTCAAAGAAGTCGACGAAGCCTGTAACACCTGGGGCATCAAAGTCACCCGCGTCGAAATCCGCGATATCCGTCCGCCGGCGGATCTGCTCCGCGCCATGAGTGCGCAGAAAGTGGCCGACCAGGAAAAGCGCGCGGCCATCCTCAAGGCCGAAGGCGTCAAGGCTGCCTCGATCACGGAAGCCGAAGGTCAGAAGCAGGCTGTGACCCTGCAATCGGAAGGCCGGCTCGCAGCAGCCAAGAACGATGCCGCGGCCCGAATTGCGACCTCGGAAGCGGAAGCCAAATCGACCGAACTGGTCTCGAAAGCGATCAAGGACCAGGGCGAATCGGCGATCAATTACTTCCTGGGCCAGAAATACATCGATGCCATCGCCAAGATCAATCCGAATGCCAAGATCGTGCTGCTGCCCGCGGATTTCAGCAGTGCCGTCAGCGGACTCGCGGGCGTGGCGGAAATCTTCAAGACCACCAAGAGCGGAGGCTGAACCACCGTGGCATCACATACCGAGGTTGTGCTGATCGGGGTCATTCTTGGTCTGATACTTGCGGCCGGCGAGTTGTTTGTTCCCGCCTCCGTGTTTCTCTGGGCCGGGATATCACTCGTTCTCACCGCATTGCTGTGGTGGCTCGCACCCACACTGTCGATCATAGCCATCGTCGTCATCTGGGTGATCTTGTCGGTGATAACCGTGCTGTCTGCCAGATGGATCATCAAGCGCACGGGCACCGGCGGTGATCGGGTTGTCAGCCCGGACACACCAAACGAATATGCCGCTCAGTTCGTCGGGCGCCGTGTGAACCTCAAGGAAGACAGTGCCAACGGCAACGCCCGCATCAACATCAACGGCGCCGAGTGGGGCGTGAAACTGCCGGGCGGCGACTTGAAGGCCGGTACCGAAATCAGGATTACCGGCGCCGACGGGATTTATCTGATTGGAGAGCCGACTGCTCAAACATAAGGGAACTGGAATGAAAGGGAAATTCTTGTTGCTTACCGCGCTGCTATTTGCAGCGCCTACCTTCGCGCATTCAGATAAAGCGGCACAAGCAAAAAGCTTCGATGCCAAGCTCGCGTCTGACATTGCAGCTCATCGTTACCTGACCGCAGCCCAAGCGCTGGACACGCCGGGTAAACTGGCAAATCCAAAATACCTGCTGGCATACACGCGTCTGGTTGTCGGAGACTATGCCATGACCATCAACTACCAGATATTTGCGTTGAAAGATCTGTCACCGAGTGAAACGATCGAGTCGGTCCGCGGTAAGCCCGGCCGATACACGATGTTGAAAGGCCAGCTGGAAGAGACTCTGCACAAGGCCTACCAAAAGCATCCGGAGGACCCGCAAGTAAACGACGCCGTCGGCTATTACCTGTCCCACGCCGATGCCTGCGGTTGTGCGAGCCTCATGCTTTTCAAAGATTCCGCTGCAGATGATGGAACGTATTTCTTGCGGGCCGAAAAAGGCGGCATTTCCGACGCCTGGTCGCTCTTCCGTATTGGTGTTCACTATCAGCAACAGAATCCACCGAAACCTGAGACGGCGCTCGCTTACTATCGGCGTTCCCTGGCGCTCGATTCGCACAACGTCGATGCGCGTTACAACACAGCCTCAATATTGTTTTTCATGCACAAAGTTGATGCGGCGATAACCGAAATGAAGTCGGTCCTCGATGCCTATGACGATCCAAAGCTCAATGCCGATACCCATGTAATGTACGCGCAGATGCTGCTTGCCAAAGGCGATCAGAAAGATGCTGAAGTCCAATGCCGCGAGGCTTTAAAGCTTCAGTACTGGCATCCTGATGCATTCTCGACCCTGATTCAGATTCTGCGCAAACAGGGGCGCGACGACGAGTATGTGAAAGAAGTTCTGCACTACATCGCACTGGATTACGGCAACACCTTCCTCTTCAATACCTACATCGACACGCTAAACAGCATCGGCCTGGCACCAGCAGATCGCAAGGTCGAAACCGCGCTATTGACCCTTAAATTGCCAGACAATCAGAGCGGGCCGCTGTATTTCAACCTTGGACGTATGGCGCTCCTGGAGCAGGAGCCACAAATTGCCTTGCAGCGATTCCAGCGTTCGTTGGCCATTATGAAACGCCTGCCCAAGGCTCCGCCCGGCGCGATCGATGCGCTCAATCAGGAGATCGCGCAGCTTCAGTCGGCGCCACCAACGCCCTGAGCTCAGAGGTCCGGGGCGGCGAGCGCCGTTTCTCAAGGCCGGATTGCTGCTCGGCTTTGTATCCGCCACAAGCCTGACCCCAGACGCCTCGAAGGGTATTATGTCGCCCAGCCAGCAGGACCAAAGGGCTGGCCAAAAAAATGCCAATCAAGCAGAAGGGAAGGGGTGTTGTTTGAACCCACAGCTTATGAATATCCAGGAATCTTAAAGCGTGGCTTTGCACACTGGAAACAACCAGTGATCAACAATACGGAAAACTCCGATCTGGCTGAAACAATCTAATTAAAAGGGAGTATTTGTCATGATGAAAATCCGCATATTACCGGCAATCGTTCTGCTGCCGATTCTCGCTGGGTGCGCTGCCAATCTGTCGAGCGACAAACCGATAGACAAAGGCGATGGCACTTTCACGATTGCCGTCGCGATCAATACGGATTTCGGTTACACCAGCTTCAGGACCATCAATATCCAACGGATACCGGACGAGGAAAGGGTGGGGCAAAGGGTGTTCAGCATCGACCTGAAACAGGTCCATGAAGACAATGAAAGCCTGTTAGCTGCGTATGGCGAATTGCAACCAGGCAGTTACCGGTTTCTGAGTCTGGAACAGCCGGTAGCCGGCGGTACGTACTTCGTAGAATTGCCGAAAGAGATGCGTATCACGATCCAGGCCGGCAAGAATGTCGATCTGGGCACCCTGATTTATAACCTCGATTTAGCGAAGCCCGTAGCAGATAACCACTTTAATTTTGCCTACGGCTGGATACCTTCAACCCCGGAAGTGAAATCTGCCATGCAGGCGCAGCTTATGCGGCAGAACCCGGGACTGGAAACCGTCCAGCAGTCGCCGTGGCCTGCGAGCTCCGATGCGGAAGAGCACATCATCACTGCGTTCGCACTCAACAATCCAGCACCCAATTCGAAAATAGTGAAAGGTGCGGATGGTGAGCTTCTGGTTCCCGCGCATCTGGGCCGCATCATCGAGCGCGACACTGATGGGCAGTGGCATGTATTGGATACCGGTAGCCTGGGCACGGTGGCCGAAGCTGCGTCATTGAAGGATGGCCGTATTCTGGCGCTGGTGCAGAATGGCGCGTTGAAGCTGAGCAACGCTGCGCATACCCAGTGGCAGACAATCATGGCCTCCACTCAGGATGTGCCGGTCATGTATGCCGGTGTGCTGGGTGATGGCCGTATCTATGCGCTGGTTTACAAGGATCATCCCGTAAAGGAAAAACACAATAAAATCGAAATGGAATCCGGCAGCAATCTATACGTTACAGATCCAGACAAAATCGACTGGAAGATGGTGCAGCAACTGGATGATGAAGGTTACGCTTCATCTGACGACGTGTATCTCTATGGATACCTGGACGATGGAGAGATTTACGCTACCAATTACCGCACCGGAAAGAAAATCAAGTCAAAAATCCCTGACAATGTGGGCACGATGAACACGGAAGGTAACGGCAGGCTGTTGTTGAATGTGCCTTCTCCGAATTTTTTTGGTGCGGAATTCCCCGAATACCTCAGTACAGACGCCGGCGCAACCTGGACGAGACTTCCCGATACATGGGACAACAAGATGTTCATACGAACCAGCTATCTGATGAGAGAGGCTTCCGGTGCCTATCTGTTCAGCGCTGAATACAGCAAAAAGGTTAGCCCGCCTGCGGGAGCTGCAAGGTCCGGCTACTATGAAACCGGCAACAACGGCAAGACCTGGAAATTCGCATTTCCGAAATTCTCAAACTCGAACTGCCTGGCAGATCAAAGCCGGATCTATTTCGAGAACAAATTCTGGACCCTTTGCGAGAGCGGTGAAATCTGGTCGTTCGATCCGGTCACCAATAACGTCGTCAAGGAACGCGCCCTGGTGACGGCGCTCTCCAAACCAAATGGATAAGAGGTGTACGCAGGCATGACACGAGCGAGTGGCATTCTGGTTCGCGTAGCAATGAGCGTGGCATTGCTGGCACTCAGCGCGTGTACGTCGGTGGAGACCCGACACGATGCACAGCAGGGCAACGTCTATGCGCAAATGGCCATGTATCAAGATGCACTGCATGCCCGTCGCGGCGGTAAACCGGATTTGCCACAGGCGGAACACTGGTTTGCCGCGATTGCGCAGCAGGATGTGCAGTTTCGGTCAATCTATGCGAACTATCTGATTTTTGGCAGGTTCGGTCATATCGATGAAGACGCCGCATTGAAGATGGCGCGCTCAGCACCACAGAACGATGAGATTGCACAACGTACAACCGTAATCCTGACCTCACTTCGGCAAATGGTTTCTGACGATTTTCCCTACTGGCAAAAACTGTATGCTGAAACCCGTCCGCTGTGTCCGGACAGGTATCCCGGCGCCGATACGCCGGCGAACGGGGCACTGAAGAAATCGAATTCAGTTTTCAATTTTGGCTTGCTGCCGGATTCCATCCAGCCCGGCATGAAGAACCTGCATGCCTATATCATGCTGGTCCGAAACTGCCCCTTTACCTTGACTGAACATCTGAATGATCCACGCGTGTACCTGGCAGCCTCGGACTGGTATAGAACGCCTGTCTGGAGCGAAAAGGCGTTTGCCGGTGAGATGCTGTCATACGCGGCCAACCGGTTTCCGGTCGACAGCAAGAGTATGTTCAACGGCGCTGTGGCCGATCCGAAGAGCATTGCAGAAATCCGTCTCTATCTGCTCAAGAAATACAACCCGCTGTATTACGTCGGTCTCGACAAGTCGAAAAAGCAGTTCACGGCGGATTGCTACATTGCTGTAGCGAATATCAAAGACCAGTTTCAAGCAAAGAAATTCGAAGACGTGGTAAAGGCAGTCGACGCAGCCCAGCAAGGCGCCTGCAAGGGCGGGTATCAGCAAGCGTTCCTTGAGCAATCCGCCATTTTCTCCCTGATGCATATGAAGGCATACGCGCAGGCCTACACCCGCGGTCTGAATGCATTGCAGGAGGACACTCTGGAAGGGGATGTTGATACCGAAATCGTTCACCTGCTGACAGAGACAGTAGCGCAACTTCAAGCCTGGCAGGATGCCGATCCGATCATCGCTGCCATAAAGTCTCGGAGTCCCAACATGAAAGGGCTTACGTTCTGATTTGCCCATCCACTGGCCGCAACACCAGCCTGAAGCCGCCGTTTTCTTCAGCGTCGGCCTGCCACCGCCGCAAAAGCCCGGCGCGTCCATACAACCTTGGTCCTCCAGCTTTGGACCTGACCCCCTGGCGCCTCTAAGGGTATTATGTCGCCAGCCAGCAGGATGAAGGGGTCGGCCCAAGCATCGCCACCCAAGCAGTAGGGAAAGGCCGTTCCTTAACCCCACCGAGTTCAGAAGCTGAAGCCCGGTGGCTGAAAGCGGGAAATCAGGTTATTCAGGGCCTACTGCCAAAAACGTGGATTTTGTTTACACAAGGCATGCAACATGTATAGATAATTCGATTATCTATACATGTTGCATGTGTAATCCCACAAGGTTGGCCGATCCAACTACTACATCAATCTCGCGCTCAACCCCATCCTCACAGGCGAAGCCATGCAGGGCGGTGAATAATGGCCGGCAACGCTAATGCGCCCGGCAACCCCGGCATTTCCGGGCCAGATTGCCCCGCGATTCCCGCCTTCAGTCTCCTTACCCCTGCCTCCGTATCTCGTCATCCGTGCGCGACCGCCATGGATGGTGGAAGTCTCGGAAACGCAGGAGCGGTTTCCGGGAAAAGCTGGTATCCATCTTGATGCTCGAGAAAACCGGCCCCTCACCCATTACTCCTAACCCCTCACTCTTCATGAGCGTTATTATGTCGTCCAGCCAGCAGGAATCAGGAATAAGGGGCTGGCCAAAAAATCGCCATTCAAGCAGAAGGGAAGGGACGTTCTTTGACCCCGCCGAATCCGGAAGCTGAAGCCAGAAAAACCATAGACGTGCTACTCAAAGCAGCCGGCTGGCTTGTGGTTGATCGCGATCAGGTCAATATCCACGCCGCACGCGGTGTCGCAGTCCGGGAGTTCTCACTCAAGCCGGGCTACGGTGAAGCGGATTACCTTCTATATGTGGACGGTCAGGCAGCAGGCGTGATCGAAGCCAAGAAAGAAGGCGTCACACTCTCCGGCGTCGAAACCCAGTCGGACAAATACACCAAAGGCTTGCCGGACGGTCTGCCGCGCTGGCACAACCCGTTGCCGTTTTCGTATCAATCCACCGGCGTTGAAACGCGCTTTACCAACGGACTCGATCCCGAACCGCGTGCTCGCAATGTGTTTGCATTTCATAAACCGGAAACCCTGGCGGGGTGGCTCGATTCATCGTTGCCCAAAGCTGCCGAAGCGCCCGCCCAATACGGCACGGACCACGGCACCTTCCTCACGCGCCTGCGTCACAGCATGCCGCCACTGCATGAACAAGGGCTCTGGCCCGCGCAGATCACAGCGGTCAGGAATCTCGAACAATCTTTGCGCGAAAACCATCCGCGCGCACTGGTGCAAATGGCCACCGGCTCCGGCAAGACCTTCACCGCCATTTCGCTGATCTATCGGCTCATAAAATATGCCGGCGCACGCCGCGTCCTATTTCTGGTGGATCGCGGCAATCTCGCCGATCAGACCCTGAAAGAATTCCAGCAATACACCTCGCCGTACAACAATTACAAATTCACCGAGGAATACAACGTCCAGCGCCTGAAGGGCAATGTGCTCGACGAACCCTCACGGGTCTGCATCTGCACCATCCAGCGCATGTATTCCATGCTCAACAACAAGGAATTGCCCGAAGACCTGGAAGAAGAATCCCTGGATCAGGTCGGTGCGCTGTTCAAAAAGCCCGAGCCGATCGAATACAACCCCAGAATCCCCATTGAGCAATTCGACATCATCATCACCGATGAATGTCACCGCTACATCTACAACCTCTGGGCGCAGGTGCTGGAATATTTCGATGCCTACCTGATCGGCCTCACCGCCACCCCCAGCAAGCAGACCTTCGGTTTCTTCAACCAGAATCTGGTCATGGAATACAACCACGAAATGGCCGTGGCCGATGGCGTCAACGTAAATTACGACGTGTACCGCATCCGTACCAAAATCTCCGAAGCCGGCTCCAAGGTGGAGGCGGGCTATGCAGTGCAGATTCAGGAACGCGACACCCGCAAGAAGCGCTGGGAAGAACTGGACGACGACTTCAGCTACGACCCGGACCAGCTTGACCGCAGCGTGGTCGCACCGGACCAGATCCGCACCGTTATCAAAACCTTCAAGGAAAAGCTCTTTACCGAAATCTTCCCCGGCCGCGAATGGGTGCCGAAAACCCTCATCTTCGCCAAAGACGACGCCCACGCGGAAAACATCGTCGAAATCGTGCGCGAGGAATTCGGCAAGGGCAACGAATTTGCCCAGAAGATCACCTACCGCAGCTATCTGACAGGGGGCGCGAAACCCAAAGACCTCATCAAGGAATTTCGCACCAGCCCCATGCCGCGCATTGCCGTCACCGTGGACATGATCGCCACCGGTACGGACATCAAGCCTGTGGAAATCGTCATGTTCATGCGCGCCGTCAAATCCCGCTCCTTCTTCGAGCAGATGAAAGGCCGCGGCGTGCGCATCATCGCGCCGGACGACCTGCAAAGCGTCACCGGCGATGCCCGCATCAAGGATCATTTCGTCATCGTGGATGCCGTTGGTGTCTGCGAGCAGGACAAAACCGATTCCCGCCCGATGGAGCAGAAGCCGACCGTCAGCTTCGAAAAGCTTCTGCAGGCCGTCGCCTTCGGCAACACAGAAGAAGACGTGCTCACCTCACTCGCCGGGCGCCTCGCCCGCATGGAACATCGCCTCAGCCCGGAAGACGACAAGCGCATTCGTGACTTGTCCGGCGGCCTGAGCGTAAAAGACCTGAGCCACAGGATTGTGGATTCACTCGACCCGGATCGCTATCCGACAGATGAGGCTGCCAAGCGCGCGCGCATTGAAGCCGTAAAGCCGCTCTGCGATCCCAAGCTGCGGGAAACCATAAACGAAATCAAAAAGAACAACGAAATCGTTATCGACACCGTCAGCGCCGACGAAGTGCTGGAATTCGGCTTCTCGCAGGATGCGCTGGAT
>JBOIBL010000170.1:0-6656 GCA_050739495.1 Gammaproteobacteria bacterium
CGCGAGGAGTTCATGAGCGGTGTCATCACCGCGAGATAGATATGCCGTAACCGGTCGCGTTTGGCGTGGCCGCGTTCTTCCAGGGTCGGTGCGCGCACCTCGCGCATCACCGCCGCGGCTTTGCCGCGCAGCCAGCGGCCCGCGACCCAGGGCACCACGATGTACGCAGTCGCCAGCGATACCAGCATCGCGACAGGTGCATTGATCGGAATCGGGCGCATGAACGGACCCATCATGCCGCCCACGAACGCCATCGGGATGAACGCGAGAATCACCGCCAAGGTCGCGATGTTGGTGGGTTTACCGATTTCATTGGTGGCGAGCACCAGTCGATCCTGAAACCGGGATTTGCTGCGCTGATGCAAGCGCCGGTGGATGTTCTCAATCACCACGATTGCATCGTCAACCAACAGACCCAGCGACAGGATCAGCGCGAACAAGGTGATACGGTTGATGGTCTGGCCTGTCAACCAGCCAACCCCGAGCACCACACCCAGCACCAGCGGCACAGTCAGGGTCACAATCGCGGCTTCGCGCCAACCCAGGAAAAACAGCAGAATAATCGCCACCGAGAGCACCGCGATACCAAGGTGTTCGATCAGGGTATTGACGGCTTCATCGGCCTTGGCACCGTCATCGCGGGTCACGGTCACGTGCACGCCTTGCGGTATCGCACGCAGTTTGAGCTCGGCGAGTTTGGCGAGTACCGCATTCGCCAACGTCACGGAATTGGCGCCGGCGCGTTTGTCGATACTGAGCGTGACTGCCGGTGCGAGTGTGGTGGATACCGGTTTCGTCGCGGCACCGGGACCGAAACCAATGAACGAATACTGTTCCGGTTCCTGCGGTCCGTCGACGATGCGTGCAACATCTTTAAGGAACACCGGTTTGCCGTTCGGTGTGCCGATTATGACGTTGCCGACATCCTGGGCATCGCCCAGCACGCCGGAGACGCGCACCGCGGCTTCGCGATTGCCGTTTACCAGTTCGCTGCCGCTCAACGCCACGTTGGCAGCCGCAAGTTGCGATTCCACGGCATCCAGCGCCAGCCCCGTGGAGGCGAGTTTGCCGGGATCGATGTAAGCCGTAACGGTGCGCGGCGTGCCGCCGACGATTTGCGTATCGCCCACATTGGGCAGTGAGCGCAGCGGTTCCAGCAAGCGCGCAGCGACGTCGCGCAATTCCAGCGGCGTGAGCCGTTCGGAACTCAGTGTGATGGTAACGACCGGCGCATCATTGATGCCGATGGACTTGATCAGTGGATCAGTCACTCCCGGCGGCATCCGGTCCATGTTGCGAGCGATCTGGTTGTAGAGTTTGACCAGACTCTTCTCTTCGTCCTCGCCCACCTTGAACTGCACCGTGACGACAGCCATGTCGTCCACGGCATAACCAAACGTGTGATCCACTCCCGGCAACGCCGCCAGCAAACCTTCCAGCGGTTTTACCACCTGGTTCTGGACTTCCTGTGAATTCGCACCCGGGAACGAGACCATGACGTTGGCAGCCGGCACTGCGATCTCCGGGTTGTACATGCGCGCGGTCAACAACACCGCCATCAGGCCAAAGATCGCGGCCGCCACCATCAACAGTGCTGTGATCTTGGAGGTCAGGAACAGACGCGTCAGCCGACCGACAACATTGATCTCTTCATGGTGTCCAGAAGATGCGCTCATTCAGCGCTTCCTTCAGCTTTCGCGATCAGCGTGCCGTTGTCGATCTGTGCACCGGGTTTGAGCACCACGCGTTCGCCGTCGGCCAGCCCCGACTGGATCTCCACCTGACTGGCATCGACGTTGCCCACCCGCACCAGCCGGAACTGCGCGCGGTCATCGGTGCCTATTACGAATACACCGGTGATCCCGGCGCGTTCCGTGAGCGCGCTGCCCGGAATCCAGACTGCGGGCTGTTCGCCGATTGGCACATGCACCCGCACATAGAGACCGCTGGTCAGCGCGCTTCCGGCAGGCACACTCAGACGGATCAGATGGGTGTGGGTCTGGGCATCGGCAGCCGCTACCGCCGACTTGAGTACCCCGGTATAGGCGGTCGTACCGGCGGCAAAAGGTATCTGCCGGCCGACATGCAAGACAGCATAAACGTCATCGGGTACATAGCTTTGCACTTCCAGTGCGCGTTCATCCTCGACGACCAGCAACGGTTTGCCGGGCGTGGCCAGATCACCCGGATCCACCAGTTTTTCGACCACCACGCCGGCGAACGGTGCTTGCACATCGGCATAACCGAGTGCGGCGTTGGCCATCCGCAAGCCCGCCTGCGCGCTTTCCAGTTGTGCTTTGGCAGTGGTGTACTGGCGCTCCGCCGCGTCGAGTTGCATGCGGCTCACCGCACCCTGCGGGAACAGTGTGGTGTACCGCTTGTAATTGATGTCGGCTTCGTCATAGACGGCCTGTGCCTGATTCAATCCGGCTTGCGCCTGCTGCAGGTTGCCGCGTACATCGCTTGAATCGATACTGAGCAGATGCTGTCCGGCACGTACCCGGTCACCGGCCCGTACTTCCACACTGCGCACGTACCCGGTCAGGCGCGAGGAAATCTCCGCACGGTTCAGTGACACTACCGTGCCGGGCACGGTGGCATACACAGGTCCGGGTTGTGCTTTGACGATGAGGGTCGCAGTATCGAGTGCTGCCGTGGCATCGACCGGCCCGCCGGTATTTTCGTTATGACAGGCGGCCAGCAACAGCATACTGAACAACGCAACTCCGATCCGCGCTCTCCATTCGGGGCGTTCCGACTCAGAGGCTTTGATATATCCGAATACCATCTTGCATCACCGTCCGTTAATGAATCAGCAGCAATAGTTGTCGTAGAGCACTTTGATTACACCCACCGCCGGACCGGCTTTAAGTCCGTAGTACACGGTCTGTCCCTCGCGCCGCGTGGAGACCAGGCGCTCACGTCTCAACACCGCGAGGTGCTGCGATAAAGCGGATTGCGCGAGCGGTACTTTGTCCAGCAACTGGGTGACCGACATCTCGCCCTGCACCAGACTGCACAGCACCATCAGCCGGTGCTCACTGGCCATGGCGCGCAACAGGTTGGCGGCATCCGTCGCGTGCTCGGCCATCTGTTCCGCGCTGACTTTGATCCGGTCTCTTCCTGCCTGAGCGGTCGCGTTGCGGGTTGTCATGACGGTATGTCTCCTGATGGGTGCTTGAACGAATTACTTTGCGAATGCGGCGCCGGGCTTCACCTTCAATTTCGCGAGAATCCTCGCCAGCGGGCAGAAACCCGTGAATGAAGCCTGCAGCATGTTGGCGCCTACAAAGGCGGTCAGCCAGAACCAGTAAGGGCTCAACCAGTAACCCAGGGCCAGACTGATCAACACCATGATCCCGGCGAAACGAAATACCAGTTTGTCGATGTTCATATCTCTCTCCTGTCTTGATTCCGCCCGGCGGACCCGCCGGATATTTATTAGTATATGCGCATTTACTAATATATCAAGCCCCCACCCCAAACCGCAAGCAACCGGGGCGGCAGCCTGCTGCGCCCGATCTGCTGCTGCCTGACCTGTTTTCATCATTACGCAGCCGCGTAATGGGCACGATGATCTGGGTCAGGAAGCAGCCTGATCCACTCCTGGCGCAGTAAAATCCCCCATCCGTCTGCCGGAGCCCCGCCATGCCAAGACCGTGCCTGCACTACCGTTTCGCACCGCTGTTGGGCAGCCTGTTGTTGCTGCATACCGCCTTCGCCGCGGATACCCCCGCTCACCACGGCTTCCTGCTCAAGCCTGCACGCGTGTTCGATGCGCGCGATACGCAGACGCACAGCGGTTGGACGGTGCTGGTCGAGGGTGAACGGATCGTCGCCGTCGGACCGGCAGCCGACATCAAACCGCCGCCCGGTACGCAGATCATCGAGCTTGCCGGCATGACCTTGCTGCCGGGCCTGATCGACGCACATTCGCACATCATGCTGCATCCGTATAACGAGACCCTGTGGAACGATCAGGTGCTGAAAGAACCGGTGCCGTATCGCACCATCGAAGCGGTACAGCATGTCAAAGCCACATTGATGGCCGGTTTCACCACGCTGCGCGATCTCGGCACCGAAGGCGCCGGTTATGCGGATGTCTCGGTACAACGCGCAATCAATGAAGGCATGATCCCGGGGCCGCGCCTGTTCGTCGCGACGCGCGCCACGGTGGCGAGTTTCTGCTACGGGCCCGGACCGATGGGCTTCCGCGACGATCTCGCGTTACCTCAGGGCGGCATCCCGGTCAGCGGCGTTCCGGAAATGATCAAGGCCGTGCGCGAACAAGTCGGACACGGTGCGGACTGGGTGAAGGTCTATGCCGACTACCATTGCGGCAAAAGCAACGGTGCCGTGCCGACCTTCAGCGAGGAGGAATTGAAAGCGGCGGTCGAAACCGCGCACTCGCTCGGCCGGCCGGTGTCCATGCATTCAACGACTGCCGAAGGCATGCGCCGCGCAGTCCTCGCCGGTGTAGATACCATCGAACACGGATTCGGTGGCACCCGTGAAATGTTTGAACTAATGAAACAGCACAACGTCGCATATCTGCCGACGCTCGAGGCCGTGGTCGCCTACGCTCAATATTTTCACGGCTGGAAACCGGGCGATCCACCCACTGCCGAGATGCAACAGTCCGCACATGCGTTCAAACTGGCCATGGAAACCGGTGTGACTATCGGCTGCGGCAGCGACGTCGGTGTGTTCAGCCACGGCACCAATTACAAGGAAATTGAATGGATGGTGCGCGACGGCATGACGCCGACCCAGGCGTTACTGGCAGCAACGGCAGTGGATGCAAAGATCCTGCGCCATGCCGATGACTTCGGTCAGATCAGGAAAGGCTTGTACGCAGACATCATCGCCGTGCCCGGCGACCCAACCAGGGATATCAACGCAATTGAACAGGTGCCGTTCGTGATGAAAGACGGCGTGATCTACAAACAGCCGTGAGATAGATGCGGTATTGTCGATGTTCGGAGTTCAGAATCTGTCCAACGGAATCCTGAGATAACTCGTGCCATTCGCTTCCGGTCCCGGCAAGGCTCCGGCGCGGATATTGACCTGTACTGCGGGTAACAACAGGGCTGGCACCTTGAGTGTCTTGTCGCGCGCGGTGCGCTGGGCGATATATTCCTCGCGTGAGATGCCGTCATGCACATGGATGTTGGCACGTTTCTGTTCCGCCACGGTAGTTTCATTTTTATATTCGCGCCCGCCGGTGGCGTAATCGTGACACATGAACAACCGCGTCGCGGCCGGCAGCGCCAGGATTCGTTGGATTGAATCGTAGAGCGTTCCGGCATCGCCACCCGGGAAATCGCAGCGTGCGGTACCGGAATCCGGCATGAACAGGGTATCGCCGGTAAATACCGCGTCACCGATCACATAGGCGATGCTGTCACTGGTATGTCCGGGCACGGCCATCACCCGCGCTTCCAGCGAACCGATCCGGAACGTCTCGCCATCCCTGAACAGGTGATCGAACTGACTGCCATCTGCGGCTACTTCTGCCGCGATGTTGAACAGCTTCCTGAAAACCTGTTGCACTTGCCGGATACCTTCACCGATAGCGATGCGGCCACCCAGTTCGTGCCTGACATGTTGCGCCGCGCTCAGATGATCGGCATGCGCATGGGTTTCCAGTATCCAGTCGAGAGTCAGCTTCTGATTCCGCACCTGCTCGATGATGGCATCCACCGATGCAGTGCCGGTATGCCCGGCTGCCGCATCGTAATCCAGCACCGGATCTATCAGCGCCGCGTGGCGCTTGACCGGATCACTTACCAGATATGAATACGTAGACGAAGCCTGGTGAAAAAATGGTTCGATCTCCATGGCACAGTCAACCTTCCCATTCGGGGACAGAAAGCATAGCCTATTCCACATCCGACCGATCAGATTCAGGGAGTGCCGTCATGTCCACCGCCGCCGACCTCGTCAGCAAAGCCAAGACCCGAATCAATGAAATCACGCCGCAGGAACTGTCCGGAAAAATGGGCGGCGTCACGATCATAGACGTGCGTGAACCGGAGGAATTCCTTGCCGGACACCTGCCCGGCGCCATCAATATCCCGCGCGGGCTGCTGGAGTTCCGTGTCGATAACCACCCGATAGTGTGTGACCGCAACTGCAGCATCGTAATGCAATGCCAGAGTGGCGGCCGCTCGGCGCTCGCCACAGTCGCGATGCAGGAACTGGGCTATAAGAACGTAACCAACCTCGCTGGCGGTTATGCCGCCTGGAATGCCGCCGGTCTGCCCACGGAGCGATAAGCCTTTGACGCATGATCACTCGCACCCGGATCCCAGACATCTCATCCATGGCCGGATATTCATTCCTGCATTGTTGATCACCCTGGGTTTCGCACTGATCGAAGCGCTCGGGGGAGTCTGGGCACATTCGCTGGCGCTGCTTGGCGATGCCGGGCATATGGCGACCGACAGCGTCGCCCTGGGCATGGCAGGTTGTGCCGCCTGGCTGGCACAGCGGCCTGCGTCGGCGCGTCATACTTTCGGTTTCGGGCGCATGGAAGTCATCGCGGCCCTGATCAACACCCTGTGCATGCTGGCGATCGTTGCCGGCATCGCTTATGAAGCGATCACGCGATTGTTGCATCCGACCACCGTGCATGCCGGGCTCGTCATGCTCAT
>JBOIBL010000171.1:0-12038 GCA_050739495.1 Gammaproteobacteria bacterium
GTGTTGACGGCCTGGGCATAGGAATCGGCTCCCACACTGCCGGCATGTCGAGCCAGCAGACCAGGGCGGAACCAGACCACCAGAAAGGCGATGGCGAGGCCCACTACCACGGCACGTAACAGAAACAAGAGCAGGCGGGGCAGGGTATTCATGGGCATACGCTAGCATGCTCCCGCCAAACCGTCAGCGGGGTGGGTCCGTACTGGCGGCTTTTTGAGGCCGCTGTGTATAATGCCGCACTCTGTGTATTTTCTTCCGTCCGGTTGAATGGCCGCGCGGGCTGACAGGCTCGCGGCAGCGCTTTTTGAACCGTCAGGTGAGGGGTTAAATGAGCAGCGAAGAAATCGACAAAAATCGGCGCCATTTCCTGACGGTCGCGACCGTGGTGGCGGGTGCCGTGGGTGCCGTGATGACCGCGGTCCCGTTCGTATCCTCGATGGAGCCGAGTGCCCGTGCCAAGGCTTTGGGCGGTCCGGTGGATATCGACATCAGCAAGATCGAGCCGGGCGCACTGGTCAAAGTCAAATGGCGCGGCAAGCCCACCTGGGTGGTACAACGCCCGCAGCCGGCGCTGGATGAATTGCCCAAGGTCGATCCGCGGCTGCGCGATCCCGATTCCGCTGAAGCCCAGCAACCGGTCTACTGCAAGAACGAGTGGCGCTCGGTCAAGCCGCATCTGTTCGTGGTGATCGGTATCTGCACCCACCTCGGTTGCTCACCGCTTTACAAACCCCAGCCCGGTGATCCCGAACTGGGCGCCGATTGGCCAGGCGGCTTCCATTGTCCCTGCCACGGTTCCAAATACGACTTGGCCGGGCGCGTATTCAAGAACGTACCGGCACCGCTCAATTTGCTGGTTCCGCCGTACCGGTTCGTGTCCGACACGCTGATTCGGGTCGGCGAAGATGAGAGGGCTGCCTGATGACGAAGGAAACCGAAAACCGTGATTTCCTCGACGTAGTTAGCGGCTGGCTTGCCGGTCTGCGTGACTGGATCGACAAACGTTTCCCGATGACGGAATTCTGGAACAAGCACATCGCCGAGTATTACGCACCCAAGAACTTCAACTTCTGGTATTTCTTCGGTTCTATCGCCCTGCTGGTGCTGGTCAATCAGATAGTC
Source organism: Gammaproteobacteria bacterium (assembly GCA_050739495.1). GTDB lineage: Bacteria > Pseudomonadota > Gammaproteobacteria > Natronospirales > REEB76 > DASSKW01. The sequence goes on from JBOIBL010000171.1 coordinate 1,123, forward strand.
ACCGGCATCTTCCTCGCCATGAATTACAAACCCTCGGCCATGGAGGCGTTTGCCTCGGTCGAGTACATCATGCGCGATGTGAACTGGGGCTGGCTGATCCGTTACATGCACTCGGTCGGCGCGTCCATGTTCTTTGTGGTCGTGTATCTGCACATGTTCCGTGGGGTGATGTACGGTTCTTACAAGAAGCCGCGCGAATTGCTGTGGATATTCGGTGTCCTCATCTATGTCACCCTGATGGCGGAAGCCTTCATGGGTTATCTGTTGCCCTGGGGCCAGATGTCCTACTGGGGGGCGCAGGTCATCATCTCGCTGTTCGGCGCTATCCCCGGCATCGGCGATGGCTTGTCACAATGGATACGCGGCGACTTCACCATCTCCGATATCACTCTTAACCGGTTCTTTGCACTGCATATCGTGGCAGTGCCGCTGATCCTGATCGGTCTGGTAGTGTTCCATCTGGTGGCGCTGCACGAAGTCGGTTCCAACAATCCGGACGGTGTCGAAATCAAGAAGAAGAAGGATGCCAAGGGCATCCCGCTGGATGGCATCCCGTTCCATCCGTATTACACCATCAAGGACATCTGCGGTGTGATCGCGTTCGCTGCGATTTTTGCTGCGATCATCTTCTTCGCGCCGGCCATGCACGGTCTGTTCCTGGAGCCAGCCAACTTCGAACCGGCCAACGCACTCAAGACCCCGCCGGATATCCATCCGTTGTGGTACTTCGGACCGTTCTACGCGATCTTGCGTTCGATTCCAAGCAAACTTATCGGCGTGATCGCGATGGGGTTGGCGATCTTTCTGCTGTTCCTGTTGCCCTGGATCGACAAGAATCCGATCAAATCGCTGCGCTATCGCGGCATCCTGTATCGGCGCCTGGTGATAGTGTTCGCACTCACCTTCGGGGCTCTGGGCTTTATCGGCATGCAGTTGGCGACCCCGTTCTGGGCACAGATTGGTCAGCGGATATCGGAACTGTATTTCCTGTTCTTCGTGATTTCGTGGGTCTACTCGAAATCGCGTTCACGTAATTTCTTGTTTGGTACATTTATCGCTGTTATGGCGATGATCGCAGTTGCGGATTGGTGGTTTTGGGATCCAACTGAAGTTTCGCTGAAGCTCTATTCCTGGCTGATACCGGGTATCTATTGCGCGATCTTCCTGTTACTACCAGCATTCTTCAGCAAGCTGGTCGAGCCGGAACAGGTTCCAGAGAGGGTGACATTCAAATGAAGAAGATTCTCTGCGCACTGTTTCTGACCATGTTACCGGTACTGGGTTTTGCCCAGGACGAAGGCCCGGCGCTACAGGCCGCGCACGTTGATGTGAGCAACACGGCTTCGGTACAACGCGGCGCCAAATATTTCGTCAATTACTGCATGAGCTGTCATTCTGCGCAGTACGTGCGCTACAACCGTGTCGGCGAGGATCTGGGGTTGACCGATACCCAGGTGCAGAGTTATCTGATGCCGGCCGGCGGCAAGATCTCGGACACTATGGTTACTGCCATGCCGGATGATGCCGAGAAATGGTTTGGACATCAGCCCCCCGACTTGTCGCTTGAAGTGCGCAACCGGGGCGCCGACTGGGTCTACACTTATTTGAAATCGTTTTATTTGGACGATAATTCCAAAATCACCGGTGTCAATAACATCGTCTTCCCGCACGTAGCGATGCCGGACGTGTTATGGTCGATGCAGGGTACCCAGAAAGCGGTGTTCAAGACAATCAAGGATGCGGATGGCGCGACCCTGCAGGAATTCGATCATTTCGAGCAAGTCACACCTGGCCGGATGACGCCGGCGCAATACGACAAGATGGTGCATGACCTCACTAACTTCCTCTCCTACATCAGTGAACCCACCCAGCTCGAGGCTCGCAGTCTCGGTCTCAAGGTGATCGGATTCCTGATAGTGTTCTTCCTGTTCGCCTACATGCTCAAGCGCGAAATCTGGAAGAAAGTACACTGATTCATGCAGGCGCCGTGCATCCCGCACGGCGCCGTGATTTCCCGCAGGTTCAACCATGACACTCTATTCCCGCCCGACTTGCCCGCATTCCCACCGCGTCCGTCTGGTGCTCGCGGAGAAGGGTATCGGTATGGAGATTGTCAACATCGAAGGCAGCAAACTGCCGGAAGACCTGCTGGATCTGAATCCCTATAACAGTGTTCCGACCCTGGTCGATCGAGAGCTGGTGCTCTACGATCCGCGCATCATCATGGAATACCTGGATGAGCGTTTCCCGCATCCACCGCTGATGCCGGTCGATCCGGTTATCAGGGCGCGCTTTCGCTTGGCGCTGTTCCGCATCGAGCGTGACTGGTACAACCTAGTGGATGAGATAGAACAATCGCCCGGCAAACCGCATCTGCGTGCCAAGAAGCAGTTGCGCGAAAGCCTGCTCGCTTCCGCGGAAGCATTTTCAGTCAAGCCCTATTTCCTCAGCGACGAATTCTCGCTGGTGGATTGCAGTATCGCACCGATCCTGTGGCGTTTGCCACGCTATGAGATAGATCTGGGCAATCAGGGTAAGGCCATCACCAAATACGGCGAACGACTGTTTCATCGTCCTGCGTTCCGTGCCAGCCTTACGGAACTGGAACAGGAAATGCGCAGCGCCGCATAACTAAAAATGCGTCTTTCCGGCAACTGCTCCCTGCGTTGCTCTACCTCCTGCATCCCTGCAGTCGTGCTCCCTGGCGCCAGCAAGCAAATTCATCATTTTTAGAGCTTCCATGACGCTATCTCGCAAACCATATTTACTCCGTGCCATGCATCAATGGATTGTGGATAGCGGCATGACACCGCACATCGTGGTGGATGTCGGCATCCAGGGTGTCGAAGTGCCACCGGGTTATGCCAAAGACGGCAAGCTGGTGCTGAATGTAAGCTATGACGCGACCCAGGCCCTGAATATTGCCAGCGATCATGTCGAGTTCTCGGCCCGTTTCGGCGGCGTGGCTCGCCACCTGTTTATCCCTATGGATGCCGTGCTTGCCATCTACGCGCATGAAACCGGGCAGGGCATGATCTTCAGTCCGGAAGAGGAGCCGCCGCCCACTTCACCGGATGAATCCGATTCCGCATCCGGTACCAAACCGGATCCAGCGCGCAAACCCAGTTTGAAAGTCATCAAGTGATGCCGGGGTAGCCATGGAAACCCGAAGCAACCTTTATCGGACGGTGCAGAAACTGAACAATCTGCCGCCATCGATTCGCTGGTGGCTGCTGACCTGGGCATTCGGCCGCACGGTGCACTTTGTGAAAACCGCAGGCGTACGGTTCGAGGATCTGACGGAAACCCGTGCGTTGCTGCATATCCCGAACCGCAAGCGTACCCAGAACCATGTCGGCACGGTACATGCCACCGCGATGGCTTTGCTGGCCGAGACCGCAACCGGTGCATTATTGGGTATGAACCTGCCGGATGACCGGGTACCGTTGCTCAAGAGCATGCAGGTGGACTATCAGAAGTTTGCACGCGGCGATCTGCGCGCGGAAGCGACTCTGGCCGCGCCGGCCCGGGCGCGCATACTTGCGGAAGAGAAGGGCGAGATCGTGGTGCCGGTCAAGGTTACCGATGAGACCGGGGCGGAGCCGATCCAGTGCAGGATGCTGTGGGCGTGGATTCCGAAGCATAAACATTGAGTCGATATGATTAAAGTCATTCAATACGACATCACCGATCTGGACGTGGATGCCATTGTTAACGCCGCCAACACGTCCCTGTTGGGTGGTGGCGGTGTGGACGGCGCGATTCATCGTGCTGCTGGCCCGGAGCTCATGGAAGCCTGTAAACAACTCGGCGGTTGCCCTACTGGCGAAGCACGTATCACGCCAGGTTTCCGGCTCAAGGCGCGCTGGGTAATTCATGCCGTGGGTCCGGTGTGGCAGGGCGGTGGCAAGCATGAGGCTGAATTGCTGGCCAGCTGTTATGACAGTGCCTTTCATCTGGCGCTGGAGGCCAAGAGCCGCAGCATCGCGTTCCCCTGCATCAGCACAGGTGTGTACCACTACCCGAAAGAAGATGCGGCACGTGTCGCGCTCAAGGTCATGCATCGTTACGACAAGGAATTCAGAAGCATCGTGGCTTGTTGCTTTGATGCGGAGAATGCGGCTATCTATCGCAGGTTGCTGGGTATAGCTGATGATAAGGATGAATAAAATACAGGTAGTGACCAGCCGAGCGCGACCCGTATAAGCAGGTCATGCTGCTGGCAATAGCTTGCCCGGATTGAGCAAGTCTTTGGGGTCAAACTGCTGTTTGATCCGGCGCATCAGTTCCAATTGCGTCGCGTTGAATTCCAGGGTCATGAACGGACGTTTCTCTAGCCCCACGCCGTGTTCACCTGACAGCGTCCCGTCGAGCGACAAAACCAGTTTGAATACTTCCCGCAGGCACGGTTCGGCCTGTTCCATTTGCGCAGCATCATCCGGATCGATTAGCAGATTGACATGGATGTTACCGTTGCCGGCATGGCCGAAATTTACGTTAGTTATGCCGTGGCGATGCGAGATTTCCTGTAATCCGGAAATCAGTTCCGCCATCCGCGATACCGGTACGGCGATATCTTCATTGATCTTCTTCGGCGCGATTTTGCGTAACGCCGGCGAGAGCGCCTTGCGCGCGGCCCACAAGGCATCAGTCTCACGCTGGTCATGTGCAGCACGCAGTTCCACCAGACCTTCACCGCGGGCAGCGGCCTCGACTGCAACGACACTGGTTTCGATCTGCGAGGCGAGCCCATCCACTTCGATCAGCAGCATGGCGCCGGCATTCCGTGGCAGGTCGGTCTTTGCGTAACCACGGATCATCTCGATCGAGGCGTGATCGATGAATTCCAGGGCGCAGGGCGTGACCGGCTGCGCCATGATGCGCGAGACAGCGGCGGCAGCGGCACGCATGTCGGCATACACCGCGCGCAGGGTATGGACCGTTTCCGGTTTGGGTGTGAGTTTGAGAGTGGCTTCGGTGACGATGGCGAGCGTGCCTTCGGAACCGATGACCAGACGCGTCAGGTCGTAACCCATCACGCCCTTGCTGGTGTAGACGCCGGTGCGCAACTCCTCTCCACTGCCGGTGACGATGCGCAGTCCCAGCACATTGTCGCGCGGGGTACCGTACTTGACGCTGCTGGGTCCGCCGGCGTTGCAGGCCAGGTTGCCGCCGATAGTGGAGTAGGCCGCGGAGGTCGGCGCCGGTCCCCAGAAAAAACCCGCTTGTGCAGCGACAGTCTGTGCGGCCGTGTTGGTGATGCCGCTTTCCACCACCATGAGCCGGTCCTCGGGACTGAAACGCAGTACCCGGTTCATGCGTTCCAGTGCCAACACCAGTCCGCCGCTGATCGGTACCGCAGAACCGGTGGTGCTGCTGCCGAGTCCGCGTGCGAGCATCGGCACGTTGAATTCATTGCACAGACGGACACAGTCGCGCACTTCGTCATGCGAGGCCGGGAATACCACGGCGTCGGGTTGTGACTGGCGGCGGCTGTTGTCGTAACTGTAGGGCCAACGGTCGGCTGGATCGGTGAACAGGTCTTCCGCGCCGACGATTTCCGCGAGTCGCTTCAGGAACACGGCGGGCAGGTTTGGGGCATCGCGCACAGCGTTATTTCGCTCCGCCAAACAATTGCTCGTCGATCAGATCGCACAGGCAGTGCAGGGCCAGCAGATGCACTTCCTGGATCCGGGCGGTGACTTTGGCCGGAACACGGATTTCGACATCCGGGGTTTTCAGCAATGGCGCCATTTTGCCGCCATCGCGGCCACTGAGCGCGACGATATGCACGCCTTTCTCGTGTGCTACCTGCATGGCACGCATTACATTCGCTGAATTGCCACTGGTCGAGATGGCGAGCAGCACGTCACCCTTTTGTCCCAGGGCGCGCACCTGTTTGGAGAACACTTCGTTGTATTCGTAATCGTTGGAGATCGAGGTCAGGGTAGAGGTGTCGGTAGTCAGCGCGATACCGGCCAGCGGTGCCCGCTCGCGTTCGAAACGGTTGAGCAGTTCCGCCGAGAAATGCTGCGAATCAGCCGCCGAGCCACCGTTACCGCAACTCATGATCTTGTGTCCGGCCTTGAGCGCATCTGCCATGAGCCGGCCGGCTTCCACGATGGGTGGCACGAGGACCTTGAGCGCCGCCTGTTTGGTGGCAATGCTGTCGTTGAAGAGCTGGGTGACGCGGGTATCGAGTTCCATCACGTTATCCTCAGAGTTCGGAATTCATCAGGTATTTTTCATCAGGCACGGAATGCATCCCTGATCCATTCATTGTCGGCGATGCCGTCGCGCTGTTCGGTGATGGCGAAAACATCGAACCGCAGCGGTTTGCGGCGCAGCCGTGCATCGGTCTGCAGCAGATGCTGCGCAGCCAATAATAACTTGCGCTGCTTGCTGGCGCCGATGCTCTCGGCGGCATTGCCGAAACCGCGATTGCGGCGGTAGCGAACCTCCACGATCACCAGCATCTCGCCATCTTCCATCACCAGATCCAGTTCGCCCTGCGGGCAACGATAGTTGCGTTGCAGGAGACGCAATCCCTGTTTCTCAAGTGCGGCCAAGGCCCGGTCTTCTGCTTCCTGGCCGGATGCCAGGTGCGCCGCTGTACTCACGGTGACGGTGGTACAGAACCAGCCATCAGCGCTGTGGTCGGTGCGGGTAGCGCCTGTTTCAGCAATTTCGGATTGCCGTTGTTGAACGTGGCCCAATCCAGCTGTCGATGGATACGACCGGCACTATCCATGCTGAGCAGGCCGGTCATGCCCTGCACCGGCGTGCTGAGCTGTTTGCTGTTATAGAGCAACGGCAGCAGGCGCCAGGCGTCGAAACCGAGTGCGTACAAGCGGCTGTTGGAATCGAAGTTGTTTTTCCAGAGTTGCGCGAGATGGTTACGGACTTGCGCGACAGCACCGTTGTTTTCCAACAGCCAGGGCATATCGTCGAAACTGATGCCATCAAGATCGTCATCGGCCTGATCGCCGGGCTGATAGACCTGCGAAGTAGCGTAAACAGGTACGTCGATGGCGTGATAGAACTTCAGTTGCGGCCGGATCAACTTGGCGTCCTTGCTGCGCGAAGCCAGGAAGATGAACTGGATATCCTGGCGGCGGCGGGGCTCGAATTGCAGATGGGTACCGAGCAGCGCGGCCAACTGATCGTCACGGTACTGGCTCTGGTCCAGGTTCAGCAGCCGGGTGATCGAGATGGAGAAATCACTGCTGCCGGGCGGGTAGGTCTGGGTGCCGAGCAGATCTCCACCCAGTTGCTGGAAACGCGCCGAGAAGGCGCTGAGCACGCGGTTGCCCCAGTCATCCGCGGAGACCAGGGCGACTGCCCGGTTGAAGCCATCCGCGACCGCGCGATCCGCGGCTTGCGCAGCCTCGTCTTCGGGTGGCAGACCGAATTGATACAGGTTGGACGGCGCGCTGCGCCCGGTATCGAGGTTGTTCAAGGCCAGCACCGGCACCGGCAAGCTGCCCGAGTCCGCGAGTGCAGCGACGGCGTTTTTGGTGAGCGGACCGATCACCATGTTGGCGCCGTCCCGCTCCGCTTGCTGATAGGCGATCTGTGCGCTTTGCGGCGTACCTCCGGTGTCGTAGAAGGTAATGGCCGGTGGCGTGCTGCTATTCGCCAATTGGTAGTAGGCGGCGAGCAGTCCATCGCGCACTGCATCGGCGGCCGACTGGTAGGCGCCGTTCAATGGCAGCAACACGGCAATGCGGGGCGGGTAGGCCACCAGTTCACGCTGCTTGGCAATCAGCTCGGCAACGATATCCTGGTTGGCGGGATGCGCCGGATAACGATTCTGCCAGGCCAGCAACTGTTGCAGGTAGGCAGCGGGTTGCTGCCACGTATTGCGCGCGATGTCGCCGAGTTCCAACCAGCCGCGCGCCATGGATGACAGACTCGCGGGCAAGTGCGACAGATCGGGCGGCGTGCGCGCTTGACTCAGTGCGAGCCAGATGAGCTGGTGATTCTTGCTGATGGCTTGCGGATCGTTTTGCAGGAATGCTTCGCGGGCACTCAGATCAGCAACGGCACTGACGGTGTCGTCCAGCATGGAATGTATCTGCGCGCGTAATAGCAGGGTGCGCGCCTTGAGCGCATCGGGCAAGGGCGCCAGATCAAAACCCAGATGCTTGAGCGCTGCCTGGGGTTTTTGTGCCGCGAGATCCATACCGGCCTTGAGCAACTCGATACGTGCTTCGAGTGCAGGGTAGAGGTTTTCGGCTTTTATCTGGGCCAGCAGCGCCCAGGTTTTCTGGTTGTCACGTACCTGCCACCAGTCTTCGGCGGCGCTGACCAGCCAGGTGGCGCGTTGCTGGCCTTGGGCGTGGCTGGCCAGGTGTTCGTATACTTGCGCGGCTGCTGCAAACTTGCCTTGTTGCTCCAATTGCACGGCCTGGCCTGCTTCCCCGGCCGGGTTCTGCTGGACCGGCGTGACGGCACAACCGGTGAGCAGTGCCAGCAGCAGTGCCGGGAGAAGAAGATGGAGTAACGATGGGCGCGGGAGCGTGCCTTGCATGAGTTTCGGATTCCGGTGCAGGATGGGCTGTGAAGCCTGAATGATACCTGTTCCCGGCGCTGCCGGGAAAATCGAGGAGTTTTCGTGATACAGCAACCCGGCGTGTTGTACGTGGTCGCCACCCCCATCGGTAATCTCGAAGATCTCACACCCCGGGCGCGCCGGATACTGGATGAGGTGGATACGGTAGCGGCCGAGGACACCCGGCATTCGGGCCAGTTATTAAAGCACGCCGGGATCGACACGCAGCTGCTCTCGCTCCACGATCACAATGAGAGCGAACGGGCACCGAAACTGGTCGCAAGGCTGCTGGCTGGCGAATCGGTCGCGCTGGTCTCGGATGCCGGGACGCCGCTCATAAGCGACCCCGGTTATGGTCTAGTACGCGCCGCGCGTCAGGCAGGTATCAGGGTGATTCCGATCCCGGGTGCATGTGCCTTGATAGCCGCACTTTCTGTCAGCGGGTTGCCCACCGATCGATTCGTGTTTGAAGGTTTCCTGCCCAATAAACAGGTAGCGCGACGTAATACACTCGCAAGACTTGTCGGTGAGCCACGTACCCTGGTGTTCTATGAATCGGTGCACCGGCTGGGTGAATCACTGGCCGACATGGCGAAGGCGTTCGGTGCCGAACGGCCTGCCAGCATCGCGCGGGAACTGACCAAGTTGCATGAAAGCGTACACTCCGGCACGCTGGCGGCAATGCTCGAATGGGCGAAGACGGATGCACATGCCGAAAAGGGAGAATTGGTCGTACTAGTGGGGGGTGCAGTGCAGGCTCGTGTGCAGGGTGACTCGGAACACGTACTCGACGTGTTACTGGAAGAATTGCCGGTCAAGCAGGCTGCGAGCCTGGCGGCGAAACTGACCGGCGGCAAACGTAATGAACTATATAAGAAAGCGTTGAAGAAATTCGCCATGCGTAGCGCATGAGCCTATATCGAATCGCTTTACTCGACGGGGTCCAAGATGACGCGAGGCTCAGATAAATTACGCCGCACGTTGCGCCGCTGGCTGCAACCGTTCCGCGCCACTCCCTTGCATCCACAATGGTTAATCCACCGGATCGGACGCAGCCGGCTCGGTTGGGTAGCGCAGCGAGCCAGCGGGGAAATTCTCGATGTCGGTTGCGCGGACAGAGCCATACAGCACGCACTGCCGCGGAAGAAGAACTATATCGGACTTGATTACCCGGCGACCGCCAGCAATTTGTACGGAACCCGCCCGGACGTATTCGGGGATGCCGGCGGGTTACCTTTTCGCGAGGGAAGTTTCGACACGGTAATGCTGCTGGATGTGCTTGAGCACGTTGCCAGGCCGATGGCTGCTCTGCGCGAAGCGAGCAGAGTGTTGCGACCTGGGGGATGTCTGCTGGTAACGATCCCGTTCGCTTATCCGATGCACGATCAACCACACGATTATCAGAGGTTCACCACTTATGGTCTGGCATATCGCTTGCGGGAAGCGGGGCTAGCGCCGGTGTCGATTCAGGAAGTCGGAGAGGGTGTCGGCGCGTCTTCAAGTTGTCTGGTAATGTCCTTGTCCCAGGGCATGCTCGCCGCGTTCACTGCCCGCAGCTGGCGCGTAATGTTCCTGCCTTTGGTTTTGGTGCTGATCCCGTTGTTAAATATCCTCGGTTGGTTACTGTCGAAGATGCTGCCAGCCAAAGAGTTTATCCCCACTGCGTACTACGTTTGTGCACAGCGTCCGCTCGCTCCATGAGTAGTCCGCAATTACCCCGCTTGCTGGTTCTGACTTCTACTTATCCCCGCTGGTCCGGTGATCCGGAACCCGGCTTCGTGCACGAGCTCTCCAAACGTTTGACCAGTTACTTCGAGGTTACGGTATTGGCGCCCCATGCAGCTGGCGCCATGGTGAGAGAAACACTGGATGGCGTGCGGGTGTGTCGTTTCAGATATGCCCCGGCCAGTCTGGAGACGCTGGTGAATGCGGGTGGGATGGTTACCAATCTCAAACGACAACCCTGGAAATGGCTCCTGGTGCCGGCATTCTTGCTCGCTCAGCTATACGCAGTATGGCGGATGTTGCGACACAATCGTCCCGACGTTATACATGCGCACTGGTTGATACCTCAGGGCCTGCAAGTAACCATCCTGTCGGGTTTAATTCGTGATATGCCACCGTTTGTGGTCACTTCGCACGGCGCCGATCTGTATGCATTACGCGGCGCGATGGCCGGTGACCTCAAACGGCGTGTGGCCAGGTCATGCGTGGCAATGACAGTGGTCAGTAATGCAATGATCGACGAGGCACGAAAGCAGAGGCTGAATGCTCCGCGGATAGAGGTTCTGCCTATGGGTGTAGATATGCAGCAACGCTTCGTGCCGGGCGACGACCGTGCGCGTGCTGCCGACGAATTGTT
>JBOIBL010000172.1:0-15580 GCA_050739495.1 Gammaproteobacteria bacterium
AACGCGACCATTGATAATCGTCACGGTCACAGATGACGAACTTGACCTGATCCTGGCTGCGCAATGCGGGAACATTCTCGGGCAGATTGCGCTCCGATTCTCCGGAACCGGGCGTCTTTATATCCATTACCCGAATCACGCGTGGATCCAGTTCTGCGATCGGCAGCGCACCACTGGTTTCGAGCGAGACCCGGTAACCTGCATCGCAAAGGCGCGTCAGGAACGCAGCACAATTTTTCTGGGCCAACGGTTCACCGCCGGTAACAGTCACATAGCGCGGCGAATATCTGGCGATTTCGCGCTCGATCTCGGAGAACTCCCTCCATTCCCCGCCATGAAACGCATACGCAGTATCACAGTAACCACAACGCAAGGGGCAACCGGTCAGGCGCACGAACACCGTTGGCCAACCGACGGTGTCGGCTTCACCCTGGATGGAAAAGAAAATCTCGGTAATCCGCAGGCGCTGATCTGCCGGCAAGGTATCGCGGCCGGTGGCCGTGGTCTGAGTCATGGGAGTATCCGCTCGAAGCCTAGTGGCCCTCTTTCTTCATGCGCTGCAGTCGCTCTTTCGCATATTTTGCAGATCTTGAACTCGGGTATTTGCTGACCACGGAGTCAAGTGCCTTACGGGCCGCCTTCCAGTTCTTCATCTCGTATTGCGCATAACCCATCTTGAGCAATGCATCGGACGCCTTGTTCGAATCGGGATAATTTTCAACTACTGCCTTGTAGTTGACCAACGCGCCCTGGAAGTCGCTTTGCTGATAATGCGATTCACCCATCCAGAATTCCGCATTCGGCACCAACTGGCTTTGCGGATATTGCTGTATGAATGCAGTGAATCCGTTGATGGCATCGTCGTAGCGACCCTGTTTAACCAGATCGAAATTCTTCTGGTATGCCGATTGTTCATCACCGCTATTGGTGGGCGACTGAGTCGTTGCAGATGCATTGCCACTGCCGGCTTGCGGTGTGCCGGTGCCGAGCTCCAGCTTCTGCAGGCGCCGGTCGAGATCCAGATACAGATCCCGTTGCTGCTTCTTGGTGAGATCGACATTGTGTTCCAGCGTTTCTACGTCGCCACGCAACTGGCGCAACTGATCCTGCAGATCATCGAGGCGCTGCGACATGCTGGTGAGACTCTGGTTCTTGAATAACTGATCAAGGCGATCCACACGCGTCTCCAGTTGCTGCTGCCGGATCGCATAAGGATCGTCAGGTTTGACCTGCATCGCACAGCCGGTCAGCAGGACGATCAGCCCTGCTGCCGGCAAGATGGTCAGACTACCGTATCTCATCGCAGATACACGAGCACTGCGCGGCGATTCTTGGCCCAGGCATCTTCGTTATGACCCGAATCTGCCGGGTGTGCTTCGCCATAGCTGACTGTGGTCAATTGATCCGGCGTCACGCCCTGGAACAACAGGAACCGACGTACCGCCTGGGCACGACGGTCACCCAACGCGATGTTGTACTCGACGGTTCCGCGTTCGTCAGTGTAGCCTTCGATCCGCATTTTCTGATCCGGATGGGCGATCAGGTATTTCGCGTGCGCGGTCAAGGTATCCAGGAACTCGGAACGGATGTTGCTCTTGTCAAAATCAAAATAGATAACGCGCTGGGCCAATACACTGCTCGGATCATCCAGCGGACTGATCTGGGCTGGCGCCGGCGCCTGGGTAGTGGCCGCTGCGGGTGCCGCCATGGTTGCAGGCGCCATGGCTGGTTGTGGAATCGGCTTGACGGTCTTGGCACAACCCGCCGTCAACAGGATCAGACTCAGGGCCAGCGCCCCGTAACGCAACATCTTCATGGCTCTCTCTCCTATGCAATGGAAACACTGCAAATCAGATCTTCGAATATTCAACCACCCGGCGGAAATGGTCCCCAGACAGGCGCATGCACATCCACAGCGTTCCGGTTTTCCGATAATCTTTCCCGTATCTGCCCGTCTATGGACACTTCAGCCAACACACCCTGCCCGCGGTAATTAGCCTCATAGATAATCATAGCGCCATTTGGAGCGAAACTCGGCGATTTATCCAGATCGCTATCGGTAAGGCTCTGCAGTACACCGGTATTCATGTCCATGATGGCGATATGCAAGTGCCCGTCCTCCCGGTGCACCATGGCGAGTGTACGCCCATCGGGAGAAATCCGTGGCCGGGCATTGTAGCCGCCATCGAATGTGATGCGCTGTGGCTCTCCACCGCTCAGACTGATCTTGTATATCTGTGGAGAGCCCCCACGATCTGAGGTGAAATAGAGGCTGCGCCCATCTGGTGACCAGACCGGTTCCGTGTCGATCGCATCCGAGTTGGTGACACGCCGCAATTTATGGCTCGCCAGGTCCATGATGTACACGTCAGGATTGCCCGGCGATGACGACAGCACCAATGCCAGTGACTTGCCGTCGGGCGAGAACGCCGGTGCGCTGTTCAGCCCCGGCCGCTGGGTCAACACGGTGCGCACACCGCTGTAGATATTCTGGATATAGATGGCCGGCTGGATATGTTCGAACGAGACATAAGCCAGTGATTTCCCATCCGGTGACCAATCCGGTGACAGGATCGGTTGATTCGACTGGAATACCGTCTGCGCATTTTCACCATCAGCATCCGCGACCACCAGCGCATAATGAGTCTTGGGGCTGGTGCCCGTGATTTCAACATAGGCTATGTGCGTGTCAAACGCACCGCGTTGGCCGGTCAGCTTCTGGTAGATCATGTTGCTGATGAGATGCGCGGCATGCCGCAATTGCTTCGGTCCCGTCAATACGCTGTAGCCCATCAATTGCTGGCCGGTGTAAACATTGAATAGCTGAAATTCGATCGAATAATTACCGGATGCAGCCGGTTTGATGCGGCCGATGACCAGATCGCTTACACCCAGCACGCGCCAATTGGTGAAATTGATAGCGCTTGCTTCAGTCGGTTTCTCGAGCATGGATTTGGTCGCGATCGGTTTGAAGCGCCCACTGCGTGTAAGGTCCGAACTGATGACATCCGCCACATCCTCGGACGGCATGGAGCCCTGAATCTGCCAGGCAAACGGCACAATGGCGATCGGTACTGCGCTGTTGACACCTTGTGTAATTTCGATTTCCAAGGTGGCACGTGCTACCGCCAACGGTGCGAGCACCAATGACAAGATGCATATCGATTTACGCCAATTCAACATCAGTTGCCTGCCTTGCATCCGGGACAGAATGTTATAACCAGGTTACGATCAAACAAGGACGGATCAGGTGGGGGCGGCAACGGAGATGCCCTCAATACTGCCGTTACGATAGATTGTCGCACAGCATCATCGCCGTTGCATTGCGTCACTTGCGCATTTACAACAGAACCACCCGGAACTTGCTGTACATCCACTTTACAGTTGAGATTATCTGGTGCAGTAGGTGGTTTTATCCAGTTGTTTTGTATCTTGAGGGTAATCAACCCAACATATTGCTGCCGTAATGAGGCAAGCCTGGCATCCCGTGCCTTTTCTTCCGCAGCGATTTCGGCTTGAAGCTGTTTGCGGTGTCTTGCGGCCTCCGCGCTTTGCTTCTTTTTCTCCTGTTTGGCGGCTTTTGCTTCCTCAGCCTTGAGCTTGGCGACCCGGCCCTGTTCGGCCTGGGCTTGTTGTTGCAGGTCAGCCAGTTTCTGATTCAGCTCCTGTTGTGCCTGCTGCTGTTGCTTCTTGAGGTCGGAAAGTTTCTGCTCTTCCTGTTGGCGCTGCTGTTTTGCAGCCTGCGCTTCCTGATCCAGTTTTTTCTGGGTGTTAATCTTGCGTTGATCCTCAGCTTTTAACATATCCATTTGCTGTTTGATCAGCGCCTGATCCACCACCATCGCCTGCACCGGTTTGGCATCCGGGTTCTGTCCCAGCGACGGCAGGGTCGCATTGGTCCAGTGCAGGCTCAGCATCAACAGTCCCAGAAAGCCGCCGTGCAACAGCAGCGAATACATCCAGGGCAACAGACGTTGTGTAGTGCTTTCCATTCCTAACCGCCCTGAACCCGGATCTGTGGCGGATGATCCGGATTGGTTTCCATCCCTACACTCGCTGCACCCGCATTCTGCAAATACACCATCCCCTTCATTATGTCTTCATAGCGCGCATCCCTGTCGCCGCGCACCAGCACATGGGTACCGGGTTTCAACTTGAGTACCGCAGTGACGCGCGCTACCACCACGCGGGGATCGAGCGGTTGATCGGTATGTTCGCCGATGTTGAGGTAATAACGGCCCTTGGCATCTACCGTCAATACTACCGGCGTCTCGTTGGATTTCAGGTTGAGTGGTTTGGCATTGGCCGCCGGCAGATCGACCTTCACGCCTTCCGACAGCAAGGGTGCGGTGATCATGAAGATGATCAGCAATACCAGCATCACGTCAATGTAGGGCACTACATTGATCTCGCTCATCATGCGCCGTTTGCCGCGCCGCCGCGTCATGCGTCACTGCCCCTGTGCGACACGTGAACCGACGTGGCGCTGCAAGATCGTGGAAAACTCTTCCAGGAAACTGTCGAACCGGGTTTCGAGACGTTCCACGTGATTGGCAAAACGGTTATAGGCGATCACCGCCGGGATCGCCGCGAACAGACCCATCGCGGTTGCAATCAACGCTTCCGAGATGCCCGGCGCAACCATCGCGATAGTCGCTTGCTGGACATTGCCCAGTCCATGGAACGCATTCATGATGCCCCACACGGTACCGAACAAACCCACATAGGGACTGGTGGAACCGACCGTCGCAAGGAATGCCAGATGCTCTTCCAATCGGTCAATCTCGCGGATCTGCGCGCCACGCATCGCACGCCGTGCGCCTTCGATGACCTGACCCGGCGCATCGGTCTGCTTGCGCAGACGCGCGAATTCACTGAATCCCGCTTCGAAGATTCCTTCCATGCCATATTCGGCACCCGTGCCACTGATCTCCTTATATATAGCGGCCAGCTCACCGCCGGACCAGAAGCGTTGCTCGAACGCATCTGCAGCACTGCGGGCCTGCTTGAGCATACGGTGCTTGCGGAATATCACCGCCCAGGATGCGATAGAGGCCGCAATCAGAATCAGCAGCACGCACTTCACTACCAGACTGGCATGCAGCGCTATCTCGAGAAACGATTCCTGTCCATTCATCTGTTTAACTCCGCCACGATTTCCTGAGGCAAGGATCGGGGTTTGAAATTGACCGCATCAACACAGGCGACACGAATCCCGGCTTCGCATACCAACGAACCAGCATCTCGAATCTGCTGTTCGAAATTCAGGCTTGCGCGACCCACATCGGTAACCATAACGCTGACATCAAGTTCTGCATTGAACCGTGCCGCTTGACGATATTCGATATGGGCAGCGATCACCACGAACTGGAGACCGAAACGCGTGCGCAACTCGTCCTGCTCGAAACCCAGTGCCCGCAACCATTCCGTGCGCGCACGTTCCATGAAACGCAGATAATTTGCGTGATACACCACGCCACCCGCATCGGTATCCTCGAAATAGACCCGCACCGGCCAGCGGAAGATCGGGGGATGTTCATCATCGCCCTTTGAGGCTACCGTTCTGTGACCGCTCCGGCCGTGACCGGTTCCACGTTTTGAAGCATTCATGCCTCAAGCCTGCGTGTCGTCATCGAACAGATCTGGCGCCGGATCGCGACGTGGCGGGGTGAGACCAAAATTCTGATAAGCGAGCCGGGTCGCGACGCGGCCGCGTGCCGTGCGCATCAGGAAACCCTGTTGTATAAGATAGGGTTCCAGCACATCCTCGATGGTGCCGCGTTCTTCACCGATAGCGGCAGCCAGGCTATCCACACCGACCGGTCCGCCGTCGAATTTCTCGATCACTGCCATCAGCAGTTTGCGGTCCAGCATATCGAAGCCATGCACGTCCACATCCAGCATGTTCATGGCCTTGCCTGCCATATCCAGCGTGATACGGCCATCGCCCTTCACTTCCGCATAATCCCGGACCCGGCGCAACAGACGATTGGCAATACGTGGCGTGCCGCGAGAGCGACCGGCAATTTCCTGTGCACCTTCACGCTCGACAGCAAGTGACAGGATGCGCGCCGAACGCATCACGATCTCGGTCAACTCGGCATGACTGTAGAATTCGAGTCGCTGCACGATCCCGAAGCGATCCCGCAATGGTGAAGTCAGCAACCCGGCGCGCGTGGTCGCGCCCACCAGGGTAAACGGCGGCAGGTCGAGCTTGATGGAGCGCGCCGCCGGGCCCTCGCCGATCATGATGTCAAGTTTGTAATCTTCCAGCGCCGGATACAGGACTTCTTCTACTACCGCACTGAGCCGGTGAATCTCGTCGACGAACAGCACGTCGCGCGGTTCCAGGTTGGTCAGTAGCGCAGCCAAGTCCCCGGGACGTTCCAATACCGGTCCGGAAGTCTGTTTCAGATTGACGCCCATCTCGTGCGCGATGATATGCGCCAGGGTGGTTTTACCAAGCCCGGGCGGGCCAAAGATCAATACATGATCGAGCGCTTCCGAGCGCTTGCGTGCGGCACCGACGAAGATCTCCATCTGCTCGCGTACCGCAGGCTGCCCAATATAGTCGGCCAGCGTGCGCGGCCGGATGGCACGATCCAGCGCTTCATCTTCAGCACTGCCGTCCGCGGTCACGATCCGATCGACAGACATACCCACCTCACCCGGCACGCACGGCGCTTTGCAGCGCACGGCGTATGAGTTCTTCACTGGAAAGATCGGTATCTCTGATAGCCTGCAGCATACGTGTTGCTTCCGGTGGCTTATACCCGAGCGATACCAGTGCCGACAATGCCTCTTCACGCGGATCGTCGACATTGCCGGTCATACCGGTCGCATCGTCTATCTTGTCGAGCCGGTCACGCATCTCCACCACCAGTCGTTCTGCTGTCTTCTTGCCGATCCCCGGCAGACGCGTCAACGCGGCGCTGTCGTTAGCCCGTACACAGCGTGCAAATGCTTCGGCGCTGATACCTGAAAGGATCGTCAACGCGAGCCTTGGGCCGACACCGTTGACCCGGATCAGGGAACGGAATAGCCGGCGTTCTGCTTCCGTGGCAAAGCCGAACAGGATATGCGCATCCTCACGTACTACCAGATGTGTATGCAACACGATCTCGCTGCCCGCATCCGGGAGGTCATAGAACGTCGACATCGGCGCTTCGACTTCGTAACCGACTCCGTGCACATCCAGTACCAGCAACGGCGGCTGTTTGCGCAGAAGCTTGCCGCGCAGGAACCCGATCATGCGCTGCGTACCCCATAACGGGCCAACTGCGATTTCAGGTCGCGGCTGTGGGCATGGCATACCGCCACCGCAAGCGCATCGGCGCTGTCGGGTTGCAGATCGCCGCGCAAATTCAGCAATATCCGCATCATGTGTTGCACCTGATCCTTGGACGCGGCACCTTTGCCGACTACCGCCTGCTTGACGGAGCGTGGCGTGTATTCGAACACCGCCAATTTGAATTCAAGCGTGCCACAGATTGCGGCTGCGCGCGCCTGACCGAGTTTGAGCGCACTATCCGCGTTCTTGTGCACGAATGCCTGTTCAATCGCGAGTTCCCCGGGATTGAACTCTTCGACCAATGCACGTACTCCGAAGAAAATTTCCTGCAGACGCTGGGGAAATGCCTTGCCCTGGATACGTATGCAGCCACTCGCGACATGTTTCACGTTATGCCCGTCATGATCCACGAGGCCATAGCCGGTGAACAGCGAACCGGGGTCAATACCGAGAATCCGGATCATCCCCATGGCTCGTATCCATCATTCATAAATCCTGCAATACCTCATCCGGGAAGTCGGCATTCGAATATACCGTCTGCACGTCATCGAGGTTCTCCAGTGCTTCGAGCAACTTTAGCACTGATTCGGCCTGTTCCTTCTGCAGCTCCACCGAAGTTGATGCGCGCATGGTGATCTCGGCCGAATCGGCCTTCAATCCGGTCTGTTCCATGGCGTCCTTGATGGCATGAAACGCCGTCGGCTCGGTCAGCACTTCCAGGTTGTTTTCTGCATCACGTACCACATCCTCGGCGCCAGCCTCCAGCGCGGCCTCCATCAACTTGTCTTCATTGACAGTGGCGGGAAACAGCAGAACCCCGCATTGGTTAAACAAATAGCTCACGGAACCATCGGCACCGAGATTACCACCATGCTTCGAGAACGCATGACGAACCTCGCCTACTGTCCGGGTGCGATTGTCTGTCAGGCAATCGACGATCACCGCGACCCCGCCGGGCGCATAGCCCTCATAGCGTATCTCTTCGAACGCAGCACCATCCAGTTCGCCGGCACCACGTTTGATGGCGCGTTCGATGGTGTCCTTGGTCATGTTGGCAGTGAGCGCCTTATCCACTGCCAGACGCAGACGCGGATTCTGATCCGGGTTGGCATCACCATTGCGCGCAGCGGTGGTGATTTCCCGGATCAGGCGTGTGAACAACTTGCCACGCTTGGCATCCTGCGCGTTCTTGCGATGTTGAATATTGGCCCACTTGCTGTGCCCGGCCATACCGATTCCCCGTTGAATTCAAGAATTAGAAAGTAAGGGTCAGCCCAGCCATGAAGGTGTTATCCAGCGTGACGTTACTGGTGTTGGTAAATGCAGCCGAAACATGCCGGTAGCCGACATAGATCTCGGCATTACGCAACACCGAATAACCTGCGCGCACGCCGAATTCCAGGTAACGGTCGGCATGATTGAACGACACGATGCTGGGGGCGTAATACAACTCGCCGCCGATGGCAAAACGATTGTAGCTTGGCCACACATAATGGAAATGTGCACCCAGACCTATCGCCACGCCATTCTCGGAGCCGTATTTCGGGCTGATGAACAGCGCTTTGCCGCCTACCCCGAACAACAGTGGCGAACCCACCGGGCTTGCGTTACCGACCAGCCCCAGGCCCACACTGCCGATATCTACCGAATCGGTGTGGTGAAGATAGCCAAGACTGCCTTCCAGGCCGGAATTGGTGAGGTTGGCCGAATAGCTGACCATGGCGGCATTGCTGCCCAGATTCACATCCAGATTGTCAGCATTGGCACCGAAGGTCAGAACGGCCAATAACGCGAACAGGCCGGCGCGAAGATACTGCATGACTAACACTCCTTGGATACAAAGGGAATAAACAAATAATGTGGGTATGATAACGGTAAACACCCGAGCCTGACATCCGTTTACTGCCGCCGCCATGCCTGAAAACACTGCGCCCCGCCCCGATTCCGAAGCCATTATCACGGAATTGATGTGCTTCGCCGATCAGAACGCATTCACGCCCGCGTTACGCGAACACGCGCTCGGCGTCGGCACGATCCTGACGGAGTTGGAACTGGACCCGGTATTGGCCCGAGCTGGTATCGCCACCCCATTAGCCGTGGCTGGCATCCTGCCGACGGACAGATTGCCCGCAATACTCGGCGCCGATGCTGCGGCGCTGGTCACTGAAGTGCTGGCCATCCCGTCAATCGAGGCATTGGGCAGCCGGGACGAGACCCTGGCCTCACCCACGCAGGCGGAAAACCTGCGCAAGTTGTTACTGGCGGTGATCCGGGATGCGCGGGTACTGGTGATCCGGCTGGCGGATCGCCTGCAGGCCTTGCGCGGAGTGAGACAGGACGAGTCAAACCAGCAACTCCTGCTCGCGCGCGCGGCCCGGGAAATCTACGCCCCGCTTGCCAGCCGGCTCGGCATCTGGCAACTGAAATGGGAACTGGAAGATCTGGCATTCCGCTATCTGGAGCCGGAAAACTACCGCAGGGTCGCGGCCTGGCTAAGCGAGCGCCGCACCGACCGTGAGACATTCATCGCGGCAACCACCAGCCAATTGGCCGCCGCGTTGGCTAAAGCCGGCATTACCGCCACGGTGAGCGGACGTCCCAAACATATCTACAGCATCTGGCGCAAACTGCAGCGCAAACAGCTCGATTTCGAACAGCTCTATGACCTGCGCGCGTTACGGGTTCTGGTGGCAGACATCAATGAATGTTATGCCGCGCTCGGTGTGGTCCACGGACTCTGGCACCACATCCCCAGGGAGTTCGATGACTACATCGCCACCCCCAAGGACAATCTCTACCGCTCGTTGCATACCGCGGTAGTCGGGCCGGACGGACGTCCGCTGGAAATCCAGATTCGCACTCACGCCATGCACCAGCACGCAGAATTGGGTGTAGCTGCACACTGGCGCTACAAGGAAGGTGCCCGCTTCGATGCCGCATTGGAAACCCGGATCGGCTGGATGCGCCAATTGCTTGCACCCGGCGGCAGCGATCAGGATTTCATCGACCAACTGCGTACCGAACTGGTGGAAGAGCGGGTTTACGTGCTCACCCCAAAAGGCCAGGTACTGGATCTGCCACGCAGCGCAACCCCGCTGGATTTTGCCTATTACGTGCATACCGATGTCGGTCACCGCTGCCGCGGTGCACGCGTCAACGGTCGCCTGGTACCTCTAACCCACATACTCGGCAATGGCGATCAAGTGGAGATACTCACCGCGCGTGAACGCGATCCCAGCCGTGACTGGCTCAACCCGGCGACCGGCTTCCTGGCTACATCACGGGCTCGCGACAAAGTCCGGGCCTTCTTCCGCGCCCAGGATCGTAGCCTGAATGTCCGCTATGGACGCGATGTGCTGGAACGCGAACTGGACCGGCTCGGTCTGCGCGATTTCCGCCATGACCGGTTGTTGCCGCACTTTTCGTTCGAGAGTCAGGAAGACCTGCTGGCCGCATTGGGGGCGGGTGATCTGTCGCTGGCGCAACTCACCGGCGCCCTGCAGCGGGAAATATCGGCAGCGGCCCCACCACCACCCCCGCCACCTTCAATCGCTCCCCGAAGCCGGCTACGTCCGGCTATCGGTCCGGCAGTCAACGTCGCGGGAGTCGGTAATCTGCTTACCAGTCTGGCGCGGTGCTGCAACCCATTGCCGGGCGAAGACATCGGAGGCTATATCACCCGTAACCACAGCATCACCGTGCACCGCGCCGACTGCCCGAATCTGGTTCGCCTGCTGCAAAGGGCACCGGAACGGGAGATGGCGGTAAGCTGGCGCAGTGAGCAGCAGCCCGCACCCGTCAATCTGCTGATCGAAGCCATGGACCGGCGCAGCCTGCTGTCAGACCTGACCGGAGTGCTGGCCAACGAGAAAATCCAGATCCTGGCGATGCAGACTCGTCTGGCACGGGATGGCGGCCTGGCGGTAGTGCGTTTCACCGTAGCGGTACCCGGGCTGGATCTGCTCTCGCGGCTGTTGTCGCGGATGTCACGGATCCCCGGCGTGCAGCGCGCGGTCCGGGAGGCGGGGGGCTAGGCACTACCTACCGGACGGGTTCCCAACGGCAACGGCTTCGGCTACAGTCCACCCGTCGTCCGACGGGGATATGTCATTCGCAGCCGAGCCCACCGCGCCAAATCCGCCGCCACGTCAGGTCCCGTGGACAGCCGGAGTTTCCTGTACACGCTGATGGCAGCGATCCCGGTGATCGTGGCCGGCTTTATCGTCTGGCACCATCAGCGCACCCCGCTCACCGATACCCCGGCCCAGAGCAATCTCACCCTGATCTCAATCAAGCCGCCGTCCGCAGAAGCGCTGCAAAACATCTTCTCCAGCCAGGATTACGCCTGGCCACCGCAGGATGCAGTGCCTCCGTATGCCATCACCAACCTGCCTTATGGGCTGGGCACCCTGGATAAGGATGAGAAAAAGACCGTCTTCTTCCGTGCCCTGCTACCCATCGTGCTGGCCGAGAACACCCGCATCTGGAACCAGCGCGCGTTCCTGCTGGAACAATTCGGGCATGGCAGTGTGGATCCGCAATCGGACGCTGGCCAGAACCTGGCCGCCCTCGCCGAGCGTTACCGGGTTGAGGGTAATCTGAACACCCCTCAGGTACGAGACACACTCTTGCAGCGGGTGGACGTAGTGCCGGTAGCACTGGTGCTGGCGCAAGCCGCGCAGGAAAGCGGCTGGGGAACCTCGCGCTTTGCCCTGGAAGCCAACAACCTGTTCGGCATCTGGACCTGGGATGAAGATGCAGGCTCGACGCCAATCAACCGGCCCAGCGATGCCAGCCATTTCGTGCGCATCTACCCGGATGTCCAGACCTCGGTGCGCGCCTACCTGCATAACATCAACATCGGCTTCGCATATACCGAATTCCGTGCGCTCCGTGCCGCGATGCGTGCACAAGGCAAGCCACTGGATCCCATCGCGTTGGCGGGTACCCTGGATCGCTACTCCACTGCCGGCGATCTCTATGTCGCCAACATCCGCGCCATGATCCGCAGCAATGATCTCGGCAAACTGAATGACCTGTCACTGGCGCCATTGGGCGAATAACCCGTGGTCAGCAAACCGCTCAGGGCGGCAATAACCACATATGGCTGTACCAGTAATACCGGCCATTGATCTGCGCCGTGCAGTTGTAACGCGTGCGTCCCGCCGACATTGGTTCTGCAGCCTGCAAGGCAAACCGTGTTTTGGAATCGTTCAGCCAGTCGATCGGCATCTGCGGACCGTTGCGATAGCAGTGCAATGCTCCCGCTGGAATCGAATCCGGTACCAGATTGATTTCCAGACGTGGAGGGTTCGTGTTATGTACCAGCGGATTCCACGGCGTCGCAGATTGCAACGGCAGCGGCAGACTGTCCGCTTTGAGCGCAAAGGTCGCAAGATCTCCGTAATGTTCATTGACCGGATAACGCGGTAACGCGCGCGGGTCCAGCGGCGCACTCAATGCACCGGATTCCTGACCGAATGCCGTGAACCCCAGACCGGTGACCATCTGTGCCAGGACTGCGTCATATTCTCCGTAGGGATAAGCGAATATTTTAGGTTCAGCGTTGGTATCTGTGCCCAGTTCCTGTTGCAGACGAGACTGTGCTTGCAGAATTTGGTGACGTGATCGATCGGCCCAGGACAGGTCGCTTTCGCCAGGCCGGCGAAAAACCATGTGTGCATGATCGACCGTATGATCGCCGAACGTGACATCGTGCTGCTTCATCTCGCGCATTTCCTCCCAGGTCATGAAATCAGGGAGATGCGCATCGACGGCAGCGGTGCTGACGAAGACCGTGAACGGCCAGCCGCGTGCACGCAACCGCGGGTATGCGTTTTCATATACTGATTGGAAAGCATCGTCGATGGTGATCGCGATCACATGGTCCGGAATCGGCTTGCCTTGTTTCAGATAGTCCACGATCTTCGGCAAGGACCAGACTTGATAATGATTATCGGCCAGCCAATTCAATTGCGCATCGAATTGATCGAGACGAATATTGGTCGAGGGATAGCGTTCGTCACCGAAACGATGATAGACAAACACTACTGCATGAGACGGCACGGCAGCAACAACTGCCTGAACCAGACTCAGCAGCACCAATACCAGAAACCCTGTGATTTGTTTGCGCATAGCGGAAATGCTCGCACCCGGAGCAAGGAAACACAAGCAGATAGGTCACCCTTCAGGCGAACACAGAAAAGGCGCCCGCAGGCGCCTTTTTCAATTACATAAAATTACAGTTCAGGGTGCCTCTAAAAATCAGAGATTTTGGTTTCTGGGTAGGCAGAAATGATCGAGGAACCGGAGTGTACACGGCAGTACATGAGGCTGCCGAGATCATTTCTAACACCCCCAGAAATCATAAAGATCGATTTTTAGAGGTGCCCTTTACTTATTGATGGCATGTATAGCGCGTTTATCTACTGATAGCGACGCCTCATGCATGGACTCCGAAAGCGTCGGGTGGGCATGGATGGTACGCTGGATATCCTCGGCGCTGGCACGGAATTCCATCGCAACCACGGCTTCCGCGATCATTTCCGAAGCCATCGGGCCGACTATATGCACGCCGAGTATCTCGTCGGTATCGGCATGCGCCAGCATCTTGACCATGCCGCTGGCGGCTTCCATGGCCTTGGCACGGCCATTGGCTGCGAACGGAAAACTGCCAACCTTGTATTTCACATTCTGTTTCTTGAGTTCTTCTTCGGTCTTGCCGACCCAGGCGATCTCCGGCCAAGTATAAATAATCGAAGGAATCACATCGTAATTCATCTCCGAGACCTTGCCGGCAATAAGATCGGCGACCATGACCCCTTCTTCCGAACCCTTGTGTGCCAGCATCGGACCCCGCACGCAGTCGCCGATTGCCCAGATGTTGTTCACACCGGTGTGACATTCGTCGTCGACCTGGATGAAACCACGCTGATCCAGTTTCACGCTGCTGCCGTCTTCGAGCAGGTTACGGGTCGCCGGACGGCGCCCCACGGCGACGATCAGCTTGTCCACCTCGATGGATTGCTTGCCGTCCTTGTCGTCGTATTGAACCTTGATCCCGGTCCTGGTCTTTTCGGTGCCGCTGACTTTCGCGCCCAACCGGATATCGAGACCCTGCTTCTTGAATTCGCGGGCGGCAGTCTGCGCGACCTGCTGGTCCGCCATGAACAGGAAGTTATCCATGGCTTCGAGGATCGTGACCTGTGCGCCGAGACGCTGCCAGACGCTGCCGAGTTCCAGACCGATGACCCCGCCGCCGATCACGCCGAGGCGTTTCGGCACTGCGTCGAACTCAAGCGCGCCCCAGGAATCCACGGTGCCCTTGGCGTCGAAGGCTGCGATCTTGAGCTCAACCGGCTCCGAGCCAGCGGCCAATACGACATGTTTGGCTTCGATAACCTCTTTCTTCTTGGCATCGTCGAAATCGGTGACTTCGACTTTGCCGTTCTTGAGCAGACGCCCGCTACCGCGAATACCAGTGACGCCGTTGGCTTTAAATAGCGCGGCGATACCACCAGTGAGACTGGTGACGATCTTGGCCTTGCGCGCCTGCATGGTGCCGATGTCCATCTGCGGATTGCTGACCTTGATACCGTGCGCCGCAAATTCGTGGGTCGCCTTGTGGTACATCTCGGAAGATTCGAGCAGCGCCTTGGAGGGAATGCAGCCTGCGTTCAGACAGGTCCCACCGAACGCATGCTTGCCGTCCGGATTCTTCCAGTTGTCCACGCAGGCGGTCTTGAGACCGTTCTGGGCTGCGCGGATTGCGCAGACATAGCCCGCCGGACCCGCACCAATCACCACTACATCAAAAGACTGACTCATCGGCTTATTCCTGTTTCACAAAGACAATAAATGGCGAGCAAGAAAAATATCGCAGCCTTCTCGGCAACCTTGGAGTTGTCATTGCGAGCGTAGCGAAGCAATGACATGCATCTGTTCAGAGCTGCAACATCAGACGTGCCGGATCTTCCAGCGATTCCTTGATGGAGACCAGCGTCAACACCGCTTCCTTGCCGTCGATGATGCGGTGGTCATAGGTGAGCGCGATGTACATCATGGGCCGCGCCACCACCTGGCCGTCCACCACCGCCGGGCGCTCCTTGATGGCATGCATGCCGAGGATGGCGCTCTGGGGCGGGTTGATGATCGGGGTCGAGAACAGCGAGCCGAACACGCCGCCGTTGGTGATGGTGAAGGTGCCGCCGGTCAGTTCCTCCATCGTAATGGTCCCGGCACGGGCGCGCCCGGCGAAATTGGCGATGGATTTCTCGATGTCCGCGAAGC
>JBOIBL010000173.1:0-20891 GCA_050739495.1 Gammaproteobacteria bacterium
GACGCGCCGGTGGTGAAATTCGTCAACAAGGTGTTACTGGATGCCATCAACAAAGGTGCATCCGACATCCACTTCGAACCTTACGAAACCTATTATCGGGTACGTTTCCGTCAGGACGGCATGCTGCGCGCCGTGGTGCAACCGCCGTTGGCACTGGGCCCGAAGATCGCCGCACGCCTCAAGGTCATGGCGCGGCTCGACATCTCGGAACGCCGTATCCCGCAGGACGGTCGCGTCAAACTGAAACTGTCCAAGACCCGCGCCATCGACTTCCGCATGAATACCTGCCCGACCCTGTGGGGCGAGAAGATCGTGATGCGTATCCTCGATCCGTCCAGTGCCAAACTCGGTATTGATGCCCTCGGTTACGAGGATTTCCAGAAACAACTCTATCTCGATGCCTTGGCGAAACCTTACGGCATGATCCTGGTGACCGGCCCGACCGGTTCCGGCAAGACCGTGTCGCTGTATACCGGCGTCAACATCCTGAACACCCTGGATCGCAACATCTGCACGGCGGAAGACCCGGCGGAAATCCAGTTGCCTGGTGTGAACCAGGTCAACGTGAACCCCAAGGTGGGTCTGACCTTCGGCTCCGCGCTCAAGGCGTTCCTGCGTCAGGATCCGGACGTGATCCTGGTCGGTGAAATTCGTGACCTGGAAACCGCCGAAATCGCGATCAAGGCCGCCCAGACCGGTCACATGGTGCTGTCCACGCTGCATACCAACGATGCACCCAAGACCCTGACCCGTCTCGCCGACATCGGTGTAGCGCCGTATTCGATCGCCACTGCCGTGAATCTCATCATCGCGCAACGTCTGGCACGTCGCCTGTGCCCGCAATGCAAGAAAGTGGCGGACATCCCGCGTGAAGCCCTGCGCAAGGAAGGTTACACCGACGAGGATATCGACAGCGGGATGACCATCTACGAGCCAGTGGGGTGTGACCAGTGCAACGAAGGCTACAAGGGCCGCACCGGCGTGTATCAGGTGATGCCGGTCTCCGAAGCGATGGGGCGTATCATCATGGAAGGCGGTAACGCCATCCAGATTGCGGATCAGGCTGCCAAGGAAGGGGTAGCGGATCTGCGTCAATCAGGCCTGCTCAAAGTCAGGAACGGTCATACCAGCCTCGCAGAACTGAACCGCATCACCACCGAATAACCGCTCCAGGGCAAGACATACCATGGCAACAGCAACCACAGCCAAACAGATCAATTTCGTCTGGGAAGGTACTGACAAGAAAGGGACCCGGATCAAGGGCAAGGCGATGGCTGCCAGCGAGCAGGCAGTCAAGGCTGACCTGCGCCGTCAGGGTATCGCACCCATCAAGATCCGCAAGGATCGGCGCACGGCGCAAGGCAAGAAGATCACCCCGGCAGATATCGCGTTTTTCAGCCGCCAGATGGCTACCATGATGACCGCCGGCGTGCCACTGGTGCAATCCATGGACATCATCGGCAAAGGTCATGCCAACCCGCGCATGCAGCAGCTGGTACTCAGCATCAAGGCCGATGTGGAAGCAGGTAACAATCTGGCGGATTCACTCGCCAAACAGCCATTGTATTTCGACGACCTGTTCGTGAGTCTGGTACGCGCCGGTGAGCAGGCCGGTGCGCTGGAATCCCTGCTGGACAAGGTCGCAACCTACAAGGAAAAGACCGAGGCGATCAAGAAGAAGATCAAGAAAGCGCTGACTTATCCTATCGCGGTATTGATCGTGGCCTTTATCGTCACCGCGGTGCTGCTGATATTCGTGATCCCGCAGTTCCAGGCGTTGTTCCAGGGCTTCGGTGCCAATTTGCCAGCCTTCACTCAATTCGTGGTGAACATGTCCGAATCGGTACGTCATGAAGGTTGGTTGTATCTGATAGTCATTGTAGGATTCTTTACCGCGTTCTTCGCAGCCAAGAAGCGTTCACGAAAATTCCGCGAACAGCTCGACAGGCTCTCGCTCAAAATCCCGATCTTCGGTGCCATCCTGGTCAAATCTGCCATCGCCCGATTCGCGCGCACGCTCTCGACCATGTTCGCCGCCGGTGTGAACCTGGTCGAGGCACTGTCGTCGGTGGCCGGCGCGACCGGCAACATCATCTATGAACAGGCTACGCTCAAGATGCGCGATCAGGTCTCGACCGGTCAGCAACTGAATCTCGCCATGAGCCAGACCGGGCTGTTTCCGCACGTGGTGGTACAGATGATCGCCATCGGCGAGGAAGCCGGTTCGATTGACTCGATGTCCAGCAAAGTGGCGGATTTCTACGAAGAAGAAGTCGATAACGCCGTGGACAGTCTGTCGAGCCTGATGGAACCGATGATCATGGTCATCCTGGGCGTCCTGGTAGGCGGTCTGGTGGTCGCCATGTATCTGCCTATCTTCAAGATGGGTTCCGTGGTTTAAACCCGCTAAAAATCGATCTTTTGATTCCTGGGTAGGCAGGAATCAAAATTTTTATTATTAGCGATGATTGAAGATAAGTTGCTCTATTCCGGACTGCTTGTCAGCTCCCGGTTTCCAGTTATCCTCATAAGGCCCATCCATGTCCATCCTGCTCTTGATTGAGACCAGTCCAGTTGTATTTATCATTCTCGTCGCGCTGTTGGGATTGGTCATCGGCAGCTTCCTCAATGTGGTAATCCACCGTTTGCCGCGCATGCTGGAACAGGAATGGCGCGCCAAATGTGCCGAACTCAACAATGCCCCGATCCCCACCACCGAGCCTTACAACCTCGTCGTGCCGCGTTCATGCTGCCCGCATTGCGGCCATGCCATCACGGCACTGGAGAATATTCCGCTGCTCAGCTATCTGGCTTTGCGTGGACGTTGCAGTAGTTGCCAGGCGCGAATATCACCCCGTTACCCGCTTATCGAATTAACTACCGGCCTGCTCTCCGCCTGGGTGGCATGGCATTTCGGATTCGGCTGGACTGCACTTGGCGCATTGCTGCTCACCTGGGTGTTGTTGCCACTCACCGCCATCGACATCGAACATCAGTTATTGCCAGACAAGCTCACTCTGCCACTGCTATGGTTGGGTCTGACGTTCAACCTTGGGCATGGCTTCACGGATATCGAATCGGCCGTCATCGGTGCTCTGGCCGGCTATTTGAGCCTGTGGTGTGTGTTCCACGGGTTCCGGCTGCTGACCGGCAAGGAAGGTATGGGTTACGGAGATTTCAAACTGTTGGCAGCCCTGGGTGCCTGGCTGGGCTGGCAGATGTTGCCGGCAGTCATCCTGCTGGCAGCAGCGACCGGCGCGGTCGTCGGTATCACCCTGATTCTGTCGCGGCGCTTGCAACAAGGTGTACCGATGCCTTTCGGTCCCTTTCTCGCGGCTGCAGGCTGGATCGCCTTGCTCTGGGGGCATCAACTGACTGATGCTTATCTTGGGCTGGCGGGTCTCTCCTGATTCCGATGCTGAAAGTGGGTATCACCGGTGGCGTTGCGAGCGGGAAATCCACCGTTGCCAGGGAATTCGCCAGGTTGGGCGTCCGCATTGCAGATGCCGATCAGATTGCAAAAGAACTGACCTCCCCGGGAAGCTCGGGGCTGTCGGCTTTATGCGCCGCCCTGGGTAACGACATCCTGAACCCGGAAGGCGGACTGGACCGTGGCCGGATGCGACGACGATTGTTCTCCGATGACATGTTGCGTAAACGTGTGGAATCGATACTTCACCCCCTGGTGATCGAGGAATTATCCCGGCAACTGGCTGCTGCTCAGGGCCCTTACTGCATGGCGGTGGTGCCATTGCTGGTCGAGTCCAGCGCTGCACGCGCTTTGGTAGACCGTGTGCTGGTGGTGGATTGTACGGAGCAAATGCAATTAAGCCGACTTATGTCGCGTGACAAGGAAACCGAGTCCAGTGCTCGGGCCATGCTTGCGGCACAGGCAGACAGGACGCGACGTTTGGCCGCAGGGGATGATATTCTGGTGAACCAGGATGGGTTGAGGCAATTGCAGGACGCGGTGCACCGGCTGCACGCCTTCTATCTCGAACTTGCCGCGCAGCAGGATTATGGCCGCGGTGGTTTGCGTTTACCCTGAAGTATTGACGTATCGGAATGTTGGATATCGAGCATATCGCGGAACAAACCGCCACAGCCGAATGGTTCATCTATGAACAGCCGCTCACCGAGCGGGTGCGTACGTTCCTGCGTCTCGAATTCCTGTTTGAACAATGCCTGCACCACGTCGCCCTGCAATCGACCTGGGACAGCCGCGCCTCAGTGGCCGGTATCCTCGAGATCGCCACGCTGCTCACACGCGGTGACGTCCGTACCGAGGTACTCAAGGAACTGGAACGCAGTACGCTGTTTCTGAACCGCCTCAAGGGCAGCCCGGACGTGGACAATGCGCGACTGCAATCACTGCTTGCCGAACTCGAGGCCCTCCGTAATGCCATGAATGGCGACGGTCGTCAGTTGGGACTGGCATTGAAGGAATGCGAATTCCTCAATACCATCAAGAACCGACTCGCGATCCCAGGTGGGACCTGTCAGTTCGATCTGCCTGTCTACCATGCCTGGCTCACGCAATCCTACTCACGCCGCGCACGGGATCTGCAGACCTGGCTCGCAGAACTGAAGCCGCTCAGAGACACCATCAACCTGCTGATGGCGCTGACCCGCGAGAGTGCGTTGCCGTCACGTGAGCTCGCCGAACAAGGCATGTTCCAGCGCAGTTTCGACAACAACACCCCCTGCCCGCTGGTACGCGTGATGGTTCCCTCCAACAGCGGCGTATACCCTGAAATCAGCGCCGGGCGCCAGCGCATGACGATCCATTTTCTGGAACGCGAAGACGCAAACAGCCGGCCACAGCAAACCAAGCGCGATATCAGCTTCAAGCTGGTGTGTTGCCAGTTTTAGGCACGCGCCCATGACAGAGTCATCACCACCCCTCGTCACCTGTCCACACTGCGGCAAACCGGTTGCCTGGCAACCTGCATCCGAATACAAACCGTTTTGCAGCGAACGCTGCCAACTCATCGATCTCGGCGATTGGCTCTTCGAAAAACAGGCAATTCCGGGCGAGGACGCAAATTTGCCGGGTGCCGGCGATATCGATCACGAATAGTTCGCTGCCTCTCCTCATCACTGCCAGACAGCGGCGCGAACTCCCTGCATGACCATGAACCGGCAGCGCATCATACTGACCACAATAATGGTTTCAGCTGCGCTGGCCGTCACGCTTTACTGGTGGCAACGCGGCCGCCCGGTAGCCATGCCGGATGCGCCATCAACCCGGATCAACTGTGTCTCTTATGCACCTTATCACCGGCCGGGGCAGACACCTTTTGCCGAAGACACTGTGATATCACCGGCGCAGATCGAACATGATCTGAGTCGGCTCGCCAGGCGGTTCGACTGTGTCAGGACTTATTCAGTAGGACAAGGTCTGAATGCAGTACCGTCCATCGCGCACCGGCTCGGCATGCAGGTCCTGCTCGGTATCTGGCTGGGGCGCGACCGTCGCGCCAATGCGCACGAGATCGCACTCGGTATCCAGACTGCGCGCGGTAATCGTGACACAATCCGTGCAATCATCGTCGGCAACGAAGTCCTGTTACGCGGCGAGTTGCCGGCAGCGGAACTGGCCGCCGACATCACCCAGGTAAAAACATCAACCGGCTTGCCGGTCACGTATGCCGATGTCTGGGAATACTGGCTGAAATATCCGCAACTGGCGAACGCAGTCTCGTTCATCACCATCCATATCCTGCCTTACTGGGAAGATCATCCGGTCGCGATCGGTAACGCAATCGCACACGTGCAAAACGTGTACGACCGCTTACACGCCGCGTTTCCCGGCAAATCGATCCTGATCGGTGAGACCGGCTGGCCCAGTGCCGGCCGGCGGCGCGGCGGTGCGCTGCCGAGCCGGGTGAACGAAGCGCGCTTCATGCGCGGGTTCCTGAATTATGCCGCCCGCTCCGGCGTGGCTTACAACCTGGTCGAGGCTTATGACCAGCCGTGGAAACGCTGGCTGGAAGGAACGGCTGGGGGATACTGGGGGCTTTATGCTGCAAACGGACAGCAGAAATTTCCATTCGATGGACCGGTCAGCGAAGATACCGACTGGTACATGGGGCCGCTGGTCGGTGTCGGGTTCGCGCTCGTTCTTTGTCTATCCGGTCTGGCGCGGAAGGTTAAGCCGCGCGTCTGGTACATCATGGGTTTGCTGTTATTTGGCTACAGCGGCGGCGCTCTGCTGGCCGCAGAATCTGAACATCTGCTGACGGCAAGCCGGGACGGTTTTGAATGGCTGATGGGAAGCAGCTGGGCGCTGCTCGAGCTGATCACGTTGTGGCTGTTTGCCCACACTGTCAGCCGATATCTGCAGACACCCGAGGTGTCGTATCCGGAACGGATATACCGCTTCAGGTTATTGGATCGAATCGGTTTGCGACAGACGATAAACCCGCGAGAACTGTTGTGGTTTCTCTGGCTATTCGCTGCCGCAGTTGTCTGCCTGCTGCTGGTTTTCGACCCGCGCTATCGCGGTTTCCCGATCGCACTGTTTCTGCCTGCCGCCATCGGGTTCGCGACGTGGGCATTGCTGTATCCAGGCGCCATGCGGAAGATAAGCCTTGAAAACCACATCCTCGCTGCCTGGTTGGGATTCGCAGCCATTCTGATCTTGGGTATCGAAAGCACAGCAAACACCCAGGCGCTGGCTTGGGCGGCGCTATGTGTGCTGTTGTGTGGGTCGGTATGGTTTCCGTACTTGCGCTCGCGCCAGCAAAAGCACACTGATTACCAACCCGACCGCGCAGGGTTCAAAACAATACCAGACCAGACCGGTCACACTGACGACCGCACTCAGCCACGCGATCCAGCTTGAGCGCGTCAAGAGCGCTAGCACGCTACCCGTGAGTGCAATGTAGCCCAGTTGTTGATGATCGAAACACAGGATCGCCAGGCGGCGAATCCAACATCCCCAACTCTGGGTTCCCGCTTCGCACGCCTGCGCAACAGCGGCTGGCTCTATGAGGTAATAACGGATCAGCATTGCCATTCCCATCGCGGCGGCAATCGCCAGCCACGCCGACACGCGCATCACTGCGCTGCGATAGCGCGATACTCGCCCAGAGAAATTAGCGGGATTCATGCCTGCCGTTCCACAGACCACGGATCGCCGCCAGCCCATAACCGCCCTGCGCCTGGATACGCTCCAGGTCACCAGCTTGCATCCCGCCGATCGCATAGACCGGCAAGCGGCTGTTGCCGGCGAGCAGTGCAAATCGCACCCAGCCGAGCGTGGCCGCATCTGGATGACTCGCAGTAGGCAGTACAGGTCCCAACATCGTGTAATCGAGCTCGCAGGTCTGCGCATGTTCGAGTTCGGCCGCATCATGGCAGGACGCACCAATCAGGAATGAAGTGGGCACCGATCGCTTGTTCAGGTCCAACAACCGCCGACTGGTGAGATGCACACCATCAGCACCCAGTTGCACTGCGAGTTGCGGTTCGGCGTTCAGGAAAATACGTGCGCCGTGTTCATGACAGATGTCGATCACTTGCGCTGCCAATTGCGGATAACGAACCGGATCGAGATCCGGTGCGCGTAACTGCACCAACTCGATACCCGCTACCAGCCTGCGCTGCAGGTTGTTCAGAAACGTAGCAGTGTCGCTCTCGGGTGCGGGCGTGACCAGCATAAGTGGCGGCAAGCGCAGACGTTGCGTGATGGGCAGATCAGCGGGCAACAGATTTATTTCAGAAAGTGAACCCGGGTTGACCCAGGCAAGCGACTGTCGTTCACGGGCCTGAAGTTCACCGGAATAACGCATCACGCGCCAGACGTCCAGTTCTACCTGGCGTTCCGGGTAAGCGTGGGTAAAACGAATCAGAGGACGGGCTTCGTCAACAGTGATACCGAGTTCTTCATGCAATTCCCGCCGCAATGCATCATGCGGCGATTCGCCCGTTTCAAGTTTTCCGCCCGGGAATTCCCAGAAGCCTGCCAGCGGTTTGCCGGCCGGGCGTTCCGCGATCAGCACCCGGCCATGACCGTCATGCAGCACTGCCGCAACCACATGGATCGTCGGCTGCTTGCTTGAATTTTCCATCGTCGAATCAACAGCTCAGTTGATCATTGATCGGGACACTAAAAATTAGAGATTTTGGCTTCTGGCCAGGCAGAAATGACCGAGAAACTGAAGTGTACACGCCAGTACATGAAGCTTTCGAGGTCATTTTCGCATTACTCCCGGACGTCCTGTCCTCCGTAATGTAAGACCATCCCTGGTCAAAAACACCGCCAGAAATCACGACTGCATGGATGCAGGAGGTAGAGCAACGCAGGAGCAGTTGCCGAAAAGATCAATTTTTAGGCCAGGCGTCCGTGACACTGCTTGTACTTCAGCCCCGAACCACATGGGCAAGGCTCGTTGCGGCCTACCTTGCGGCCGTCGCGAACCACGGTGGTGACAGGCGGCGGTGCCTCCGCTCCTGTTTCTGCAGCTGCACCTGCAGCGGCCGGCGCATCCGCGTGCTGGAACTGCATGGCGCGCGCCCGGCGGCGCTGTTCCTCGACCGCAGCCACATCGTCCGGTGTCCGTACCTGCACCTTGGACAGGATGCTCACCACGTCATGCTTGAGCCGTTCCACCATGGTCGCGAACATGCTGAACGCTTCGCGCTTGTATTCCTGCTTGGGATCGACCTGGGCGTAACCCCGCAAATGAATGCCTTGCCTCAGATAATCCATGTTTGCGAGGTGTTCACGCCACAGATTATCCAGCACCTGCAGCATCAGGGACTTCTCGAACTGACGCAAGACTTCGGTGCCGGTCTGCTGCTCCTTGAGACGGTATGCATCCATGAAGTGCTCGAGCAACTTCTTGCGTAATGGCTCTTCATGCAACGAGGAATCGCTGTCCAGCCAGGCTTTGATGTCCAATTTGAGACCGAATTCACGCTCCAGCGCTTCACTCAAGCCCTGGACATCCCATTGTTCCTCGACGCTCTGCGGCGGGATATAGGTATCGATGAGACTGTCCAGCACATCATGGATATGCGCCTGAATCATGCTGGAGATATCCTGCGCTTTCAGCAACTCGCTGCGCAGCGCGTAGATCTCCTTGCGCTGCGCATTCGCGACATCGTCGTATTCGAGCAAGGATTTGCGGATATCGAAGTTATGCGCTTCGACCTTGCGTTGCGCATTTTCAACTGCACGGGTTACCCAGGGATGTTCGATGGCTTCGTGTTCCTGCACACCGAAACGGTCCATGATCGCCTTGACGCGATCCCCGGCGAAGATACGCATCAGGTTATCGTCCAGTGCCAGATAGAACCGGCTGGAGCCGGCATCACCCTGGCGGCCCGAGCGACCACGCAACTGATTGTCCACGCGCCGGGACTCGTGCCGTTCACTACCGATGATATGCAGACCACCGGCCACCAGTACTGCGTCATGGCGCTGCTGCCAGGCTTGCCGCACCTTTTCGCGGTCAGCCTCGCTGGTGCCCGCCGGTAGCGCCTTGAGCTCTTCATCGAGGCTGCCACCCAGCACGATATCCGTACCACGACCGGCCATGTTGGTGGCGATGGTCACGGTACCGGGGCGTCCAGCCTGCGCGATGATGTGTGCTTCGCGTTCGTGTTGCTTGGCATTCAGCACTTCGTGCGGGATCCTGGCTTTCTTCAGCAAGCCGGACAGATATTCCGACGTGTCGATGGATGCCGTGCCTACCAGCACCGGTTGCCCGCGGCCATTGGCGTCCTTGATATCGGCGATCACCGCGTCGAACTTGCCCTTGGTGGTGGTGTAGACCTGATCCGGCATGTCCTTGCGGACCATCGGTTTGTTGGTGGGAATCACCACCACTTCCAGACGATAGATTTCATGGAATTCCGCCGCTTCCGTATCGGCGGTGCCGGTCATCCCGGAGAGTTTGTCGTAGAGACGAAAATAGTTCTGAAAGGTGATCGAAGCCAGGGTCTGGTTTTCGGCCTGCACCTTCACCCCTTCCTTGGCCTCGATGGCCTGGTGCAGACCATCCGACCAGCGCCGTCCCGGCATGGTGCGGCCGGTAAACTCGTCCACGATCACCACTTCGCCGTCCTTGACGATGTAATCCACTTCGCGTTGATACAAGGCGAACGCTCGCAGCGCGGCATTCACATGGTGCATGAGCCCGATGTTGCTGGCGTCGTAAAGCGACTCGCCTTCGGCCAGCAATCCGGCTTTCATCAACATCTCTTCGATGCGCTGGTGTCCGTCTTCGGTGAGATAGACCTGTTTGGCCTTCTCGTCCACGCTGTAATCGCCGGGACCTTCCTCTTCCTGCTGACGGGTCAGATCGGGTACCAGTTTGTTGATCTGCCGGTAAAGATCGGTGTTGTCATCGACCGCGCCCGAGATGATGAGCGGAGTGCGTGCCTCGTCGATCAGGATCGAGTCCACTTCGTCGACGATCGCGTAATGCAATTCGCGCTGCACCTTGTCTTCCAGGCGAAACGCCATGTTGTCGCGCAGGTAATCGAAGCCGAATTCGTTGTTGGTGCCGTAGGTGATATCCGCACCATAGGCTTCCCGCTTCACCGGCGGTTCCTGTCCCGCCAAGACCACGCCGACTGTCATGCCCAGCGCTTCGTAGACCGGCCGCATCCAGTCCGCGTCACGCTGCGCCAGGTAATCGTTCACGGTCACCACATGCACGCCATGCCCCGGAATGGCGTTGAGATAGGCGGCGAGCGTCGCCACCAGCGTCTTGCCTTCGCCGGTGCGCATCTCGGCGATCTTGCCGCGATGCAGCGTGATACCACCGATCAATTGCACGTCGAAATGGCGCATGTTCATGCGCCGGCGCGCCGCTTCACGCACTGCGGCAAACGCTTCCGGCAGCAGGTCGTCCAGGTTCTCCCCATTTGCCAGACGTGAGCGGAATTCCGTGGTCTTGTCCTTGAGCGCTTGATCCGAGAGTTCCCGGAAACCGGTTTCCAGATCATTGACGCGCGCAACCGAACGCTGCATGCCATTGATAAGCCGCTCATTGCGGCTGCCAAACACCTTCTTCAGTAGACCGAGAGCCATCTGTGTCTTCCGTATGAATAACTGGTTATTGGATCATTGATAACGCCGGCCGATACAGCCCGCAACCATAGAGGGCGGCAAGATCGCGACGGTTCCGGTGAGATGTGGGACTGAAACAGCCGCCTGCGGACCCAAATGACCCGCAGGCAATAGGCGGGAATTAATCCAGGTTCCGGGACGCTGCGACCAACTTTGGCCGCCCTGATGCATGCACAAATCGTGCCGGGTTAATCTGTTTACCATTGTATAAAACTTCAAGGTGCACGTGGGGACCGGTGGAACGGCCAGTCGAACCCATCAGTGCAATTTCCTGCCCCTTTTTCACCACCTGGCCCACGTGGACCAGGATCGTTTCGTTGTGCCCGTATCGGGTCGCATAACCGTTGCCATGATCGATCTCGATCATGTTGCCATAGCCGCCACGCGCTCCGGCCCAGGTCACCACGCCCGGTGCTACCGCTTCCACGGCTTCGCCTTCAGTGCCGGCGAAATCGATGCCGGGATGGAAGGACAGTTCACCGGTAAACGGGTCGATACGCATGCCGAACGGAGAACTTTCGTAACCTTCCTTGACCGGTGGTCCTGCTGGCAATGCCTGCTGTTGTACATTGCGATTCATCATCAGGTTTTCAAGGACCGAGAATTGCTGTTCGCGGTTGCGTATCTGGGACTGGACCTGGTCCAGATTGGTCATGAAATCCTGCATCGAGACATGCTGGGTTGGCGCCGGCAGATCCGGACCGCCTTCCGCAGGGGCTTCATCGAAATTGAATTCACCGCGCTTGAGTCCGGCCATGTGGGTCAGTTGCTGACCCAGGGCATCCAGCCGGATGATGTGCGCCTGTAACTGGCCGACTTTGGCCGACAAGGCATCGATGTTGGTCTGCGCCGACTGCTTGGCACGCGCCACATCCTGGGCCTGGCTGGCAAGCTGCTGGCGCCAGGCATCGGGCTGATCGGCAGCGCTGTGCTGCCAGAGCGCGGCGCCATAGCCAGCCAGGAACAGGGTGCTCGCGACCAGCAGGCTCAGGCTCAACAAACCAACCCACGCCAGTGGCCGGCCCAGATTCAACTGATGGGGGCGGCCCCGTTTGGTAAGTACGATAAGATTCATGCGCTAGTTCCCATACTGAGCCCCGACCATGCCGGACCCTATCGCCCATGCCAGTGCCAAAGCTTAACTCATTATCCGACCTTATGTCCGGCACACCCTTGTCCCGGCTGGAGGCCGAGGCCCGTCGCCTGAGCGCGCTACGTGAGGCCGTACGTCGCCAGCTGCCACCCGACTTGGCTCCCTGGTGCTTGGGAGCAGAGCTCCAAAAGGACAACCTGCTGGTCTATATGGCCAGTTCCGCAGCCGCTACCAGCCTGCGATACCGGCAGCAAGCACTGCTAACCGCTATCGGGACCACCCTTGGGCGGTCTTTCAAGCGTCTTGAGGTCAAGGTCATGCCCGACCCACCGTTGCCGCCTGCTCCCAGACCAACTCCTCGAATATTGTCCGAGGCAGTACAGCGGCTGTTAGAGCAGACCGCCGAAGGCGTGACCGACGAATCCCTGGCCCGCTCCCTGCAACACCTGGCCCGGCATCGCCACCGACCCCGGAGTTGAGAGGAGTCTCGCCGTTGTTCAAATGGATTTGGGATACCTTGCCTGATCCGGCAATTACAGCGCGTGCACCGGTGTCATGTAGGAGATTGGCGCCGCCGCCGGATCATCGAAGGTGACCTCTTCCCAAGCTGGCTGGCTGGCCAGCAAG
Source organism: Gammaproteobacteria bacterium (assembly GCA_050739495.1). Taxonomy (GTDB): domain Bacteria; phylum Pseudomonadota; class Gammaproteobacteria; order Natronospirales; family REEB76; genus DASSKW01. Next base: position 12,807 of record JBOIBL010000173.1, read on the forward strand.
GTCCGCAACAGCATGTTATTCAGGCCATGCCCCGATTTGTAGGCGCTGAACGCACCGATCAGGCTGTGGCCCAGCAGGTAGAGATCACCGATGGAATCCAGGATCTTGTGCTTGACGAACTCGTCTTCGTAACGCAGGCCGTCCTCGTTGAGGATACGGTAATCGTCCAATGCGATTGCGTTATCCAGGGACGCACCCAAGGTCAGGTGCTTCTGACGCAGCATCTCGATATCGCGCATGAAACCGAAGGTACGCGCCCGGCTCACTTCCTTGACGAAGGAGGTAGTGGAGAAATCCACGGTCGCGGTCTGGGTGTGTTTCTTGAATATGGGGTGATCGAAGTCGATCTGGAAGCTGACCTTGAAGCCGTCGAACGGCTCGAAGCGGGCCCATTTATCGCCATCGCGCACTTCCACCGGCTCTTTGATGCGGATGAAGCGCTTGTGCGCATTCTGTTCCTCGATACCGGCAGATTGCAGGAGGAACACGAACGGACCTGCACTGCCGTCCATGATCGGCACTTCCGGTGCCGACAGATCGACATAGGCGTTATCGATACCCAGGCCGGCCAGGGCTGACAACAGATGCTCGACCGTGGAGATGCGGGCATCACCATTGACGATGGTGGTGCCTAACATGGTGTCGCCGACATTCTCGGCGTAGGCACGAATCTCAACAGGCTGTTCCAGATCCACACGTCGGAAGATGATGCCGGTATTCGGTGCGGCCGGGCGCAGGGTCATATAAACCTTCTCGCCTGTGTGCAATCCCACGCCGGTTGCCCGGATACAGTTCTTGAGTGTGCGCTGTTTCAACATGCCTGACGGTACCTTGAGTCGGTTGGGATGCTCCAAGTCCGGAGACGGGACAGGGAACCCCAATGTGACAAATTCATGACCGCGTACGGTACCACAGCAACACACTGCCGAACAAGGTTTTTCAGGCCTTGCCCGGCATCTGCTCAGTCAGCCTGGCGACGCAGAAACGCCGGGATATCCAGGTATTCCTGATCATGTCCATCGAGGTCACCGTGTTCCCGCTGCCGGGCATAGGTGGGCCGCTCAAGTTTCTTCCAATCCGGGCGATCGTCTGTGCCGGTACGCGACACCACCTGCATCACCGGCGCCGGCGGCGGTACTTCGACCGCGACAGGTTGCGGCTTCAGTGTCTGCGCCGTCTGCGCCTGGGGCCGCGTCAGTCCGGTCGCCACTACCGTAACCCGTATCTCGTCGGTCATGGACGGATCGAGCACAGTACCGACCTTGATGGACGCGTCTTCCACTGCATAGCTGTGGGCAATCTCCATCACCTCGGTGTATTCGCCCATGGTCAGATCCATACCCGCGGTGATATTTACTAGAATGCCTCGAGCACCTTGCAGGTTGACATTCTCCAGCAGCGGACTGGTAACTGCGGCTTCGGTCGCCCGCCGGGCCCGGCCTTCGCCACTAGCTGTACCGGTACCCATCATGGCCATGCCCATCTCCGACATCACGGTCCGCACGTCGGCAAAGTCGAGATTGATCAGACCCGGACGGGTGATGATGTCGGCGATACCGCGCACTGCTCCATGCAGCACTTCGTTGGCGGCCTGGAACGCCTGCAGGATCGGCACGTCCCGACCCAGTACCGCGGCCAGCTTCTCGTTCGGAATCACGATCAGCGAGTCGACGTACTGACCCAGATCCGCCAAGCCTTGCTCGGCCACTTTCATGCGCTTGCCGCCTTCATACGGGAATGGCTTGGTGACCACCGCTACCACCAGGATGTCCAGTTCCTTGGCCACCTGTGCCACCACCGGAGCTGCACCGGTACCGGTGCCACCACCCATGCCGGCGGTGATGAATACCATGTCGCTGCCGGTGAGCACCTCTTCGATGCGATCCCGATCCTCCAGTGCAGCCTGCTTGCCGATTTCCGGATTGGAACCCGCACCCAGACCGCGGGTCAGGTTGCACCCGACCTGCAAGGTGGTACGGGCGTTGATCTTCTTCAACACCTGCGCATCGGTATTGACGGCGATGAAATCCACGCCCTCGATACCGCTCGCCACCATATGCTGCACGGCGTTACCGCCGCCGCCGCCTACGCCAATGACTTTTATTACAGCGCTTTGGCTTACGCTATCCATTAACTCGAACATGACCGGCCTCCTTAGTACACACCTAAATTCAGACAAACTTCAAAACGAACCCTGAAACCATTGCTTCATCCGCCCCCATACGTCCTGCATCCCGAGCTGCATGCGACGCTCCCCGGCACCGCTGCGCGGTACACTCTGGGCACCGAACAACAACAAACCGACGCCGGTGGCGTGGATCGGGTTGCGCACCACGTCCACCAGCCCATTGACGTGCTGCGGCACACCGAGGCGCACCGGCGCGTGAAAGACTTCCTCGGCAAGCTCCACGGCACCTTCCATCTTGGCGCTGCCACCGGTCAGCACGATGCCGGCCGGGATCGCATCTTCGAAACCGCTGCGACGTAACTCCGCCTGAATCAGGCTGAACAATTCCTCGTAACGCGGCTCCACCACTTCGGCGAGTGTCTGGCGTGCCAGCCGTCGCGGCGGACGTTCGCCCACACTCGGCACTTCGATGGTCTCGTCGGCGCTCGCCAATTGCGGCAATGCACAGGCGTACTTGATCTTGATCTCCTCGGCATGATGCGTCGGCGTGCGCAACGCCACCGCGATATCGTTGGTGACCTGATCGCCCGCAATCGGGATCACTGCGGTATGCCGGATCGCACCATCGGTGAATACGGCGATATCAGTCGTGCCGCCGCCGATATCCACCAGACATACGCCGAGTTCCTTCTCGTCCTCGTTCAATACCGCATAACTCGAGGCCAGTTGTTCGAGAATGATGTCGTCGACTTTCAGACCGCAGCGCTCCACGCAGCGCACGATGTTTTGCGCCGCGCTCATCGCACCGGTGACGATATGCACGTGCACCTCGAGCCGCACGCCGGACATGCCGATGGGTTCGCGAATGCCATCCTGGCCGTCGATCACGAAATCCTGGGGCAGGATGTGCAGGACTTTCTGGTCTGCGGGGATACTGACTGCACGCGCCGCGTCGATCACCCGATCGACATCGCCGGCGGTGACTTCCTTGTCGCGGATCGCCACCACGCCGTGCGAATTGAGGCTGCGCACATGACTGCCGGCGATGCCTGCATAGACAGAGTGAATCTGGCAACCGGCCATCAGTTCGGCCTCTGCGACTGCACGCTGAATGGATTGCACCGTGGATTCGATGTTCACCACCACGCCGCGTTTCAGTCCACGCGATGGATGCGAACCGATGCCGACGATCTCGATGCCGCCCTCCGGCAACACATCGCCGACGATGGCAACCACTTTCGATGTGCCGACATCCAGTCCTACAATGAGTTGTTTATCCGGTCGTTTAGACATCAGGTCGAACCTCTCCACGCTTGGCGTCACGGACTGCGGACGCCTGTGTGCACACTGTGTTTGAACCACCCTCGCTGCGTTGCGCGCCTGAACCCGTATGTCCGCGGCATGCTGCTGAATTCGTCGCATTCACCCAGCCCACTGCAAATCCGTTGGTGTAACGCATGTCTACATAAGCCACACTCGTCAATTGCGCACCGAGTGCCGGCAGAGCCACGGCCCCGAACCGTTCCAGACGCTGCTGTGCGGCCTCGCGTCCCAGACGTACCTCTATTCCATCGCTGAGCAGCAAATCCGCCGCACCGCGTGCATCCACTGTCAGCCGGGTGATCCTGAGACCGCGTGCGGTAATCAAGGCAGCGAAGCTGTTGTAGTCTGCAAGCACGTCCTGTGCACCACCTTCAGGACCGGACAACAGCGGCAATGTCAGGTAGGCGCTGACATCGCCATGCATGAACACCTTGCCTTGCGCATCCACCAGCCCGTCGCCATTCCAGCGCGCCACCGGTACTTCCTCGACCAGACTTATATAAAGTGTGTGCGGCCAGCTGCGCCGGACCGTCGCCGTCGCCACCCATGGCAGGGATTGAATCGTTGCCTGAGCGGTTTGCATGTCAACGCGGAAGAATCCCTTGCCAGCGACCACCGGCAATACCGCCGTACGCACGGTTGCGGGTGAAACGTGCCGCAACTCGCCCTGCACCACCAGGGCGGTGAGCGCGGGACCATCGAGAACCGGCGTCGCGAAACGCAACGCCACACCAATCAGTGTCGTCAGTATCAGCAACCCGCCGACACCCAGTCCCGCCAGTTTCCAGTTGCGGCGTGTGTCCGGTTTATTCGGTGTGCGCTGCTTCATGGTTTCTGCTCCTGCGGTCCTTGCGCTGCTTCAGCACTCGCCAGACGTTTGGGCAATTCCGCCGCCATGGCACCGATATCACCGGCACCGAGTGTCAACAGCAGATCGCCCTCGCGTAACACACCCAGCAAGGCCTCGGGCAAATCCTGGGTACGCGCGACGAATACCGGGTCCACGCGCCCGCGATTGCGGATCGAACGCGCGAGTGCCCGTGCATCCGCACCGGCGATCGGCTGTTCACCGGCGGCATAGACTTCGAGCAACACCAGCGCATCGACGTGCGACAGCACTTCGGCAAAATCCTCGAACAGGTCACGGGTACGTGAATAGCGATGCGGCTGGAACGCCACCACCAACCGCCGCTCCGGCCAGCCTTCACGGGCCGCAGTGATGGTCGCGGCGAGCTCGCGCGGATGATGTCCGTAATCGTCCACCAACATGACCATGCCCGCCGGGGTCCGGATATCGCCATGCAGCTGAAAGCGCCGCCCGACACCCTCGAACCCGGCCAGCGCCCGCAGCACCGCCTCGTCAGCCACTTCCAGATCGTGCGCGATGGCGATTGCTGCGAGTGCGTTCAGCACATTGTGGGTACCCGCCAGATTGAGCGTGACATCGAGCGCTGGCGCGGAACCCGGGCGTATGACGCGAAAGCGGGTAACCTGTCCCGCACGTTGGATATCAGTGGCGCGGAAGTCTGCATCTGCACCGGTGCCATAGGTCAGCACTGGCCGCGCCACCTCCGGCAGGATGTTGCGGACTTCAGCATCGTCCATGCAGAGCACCGCAATGCCGTAGAACGGCAGGTGATGCAAAAACTCCACAAAGGTCGCGCGCAGGCGCGCGAAATCACCTTCGTAGGTGCTGAGATGATCCGCATCGATATTGGTGACGACCGCGATCAGGGGTTGCAGCGAGAGGAATGACGCATCGCTCTCATCCGCTTCCGCTACCAGGTAGCGGCCGCTGCCGAGTCGCGCATTGGTGCCGGCACTGATCAGCCGTCCGCCGATCACGAAGGTCGGATCCAGTCCACCTTCCGATAGCACACTCGCGACCAGACTGGTGGTGGTGGTCTTGCCATGCGTACCCGCCACCGCGATGCCGGAGCGGAACCGCATCAGTTCGGCCAGCATTTCGGCGCGCCGAACGACCGGGATGCGCTGCGCGCGCGCTGCCGCCACCTCTGGATTGTCAGCTGTCACGGCACTGGAAATAACCACCACATCGGCATCCGCGACATGCTGGGCGGCATGCCCCAGCATCAGCGTCGCACCCAGTTCGGTCAGCCGTCGGGTGATGTTGTTCTGTTTCAAATCCGAACCACTCACCTGGTAACCCAGGTTGAGCAACACTTCCGCGATGCCGCTCATGCCGACACCGCCGATGCCGACGAAATGGATATGGCGGATGCGGCGCATCAGATTGCTCATGCCGCACCTCCGATCCGCAGACAGACATCCGCGACCCGTTCCGCCGCATCGATGCGCGCCAGGGTGCGAGCGCGCATCGCCATGCTTAACAATCTTGTGCGATCGGTTAACAGCCGTTGCAATCTCGGCGTCAGTGTTTCGACAGAGAATTTTTCCTGCGGCATGCGTTCCGCAGCACCAGATTGCGTGAGGAACCCGGCATTACGAGTCTGATGGTCGTCCACTGCGGCCGCGAACGGCACCAGCAACGCCCCCAGTCCGGCAGCCGTCAGTTCCGCGATGGTCAGCGCGCCGGCACGACATACCGCCAGATCCGCCCAGGCATAGGCTTCCGCCATATCGTCGATGAACGCCGCAACCCGCGCCGGCACTCCATGCTCGCGATATGCCGCTGTCACAGTTTCGACATCGCGGGTACCTGTCTGATGCCATACCTCGGGGCGCAATGCGCTATTCAGTCGTGCGATCGCGAGTGGCAGGTTTTCATTCAACACGCGCGCACCCTGACTACCGCCTATCACCAGCAACCGCAGCGCACCGTTGCGGTTGGCGAACCGCTCCGCGGGAGGCGGCAGGTTCGTGATGGACGCACGCACCGGATTGCCAACGTATTCCGCATTTCGTGCCACGGGGAAACTACCCGGAAAACCTTCCATGACACGGGTCGCGACGTGACTCAACATGCGATTGGTCAAACCGGGCACGGCATTCTGCTCATGCAAAACGAGCGGGCAGCCACTCAGGCGCGCGGCGATACCGCCCGGGCCGCTGGCAAATCCACCCATACCCAGCGCCGCAGCAGGTTGCAGACGACGCAGGATACGCAGCGCCTGGATCAGCGCGCGCGCTAATACGAAAGGCGACTTGAACAAGGTCGCGATGCCCTTGCCGCGCACTCCGCCCACATCGATCCATTCGATAGGGATACCGGCATCCGGTACCAGCTTCGCTTCCAGCCCTTGACGAGTGCCAATCCAGGTCACCGCATGCCCGCGACCACGCAACACGTCCGCGACCGCGAGCGCAGGGAAAATATGACCGCCGGTGCCACCTGCCATGATGACGAATGAGGACGCACCGTTCATGCCCCCACCCCTTTGTCCAGCCAGTTGCGACCGGTGCGGGTCTCGCGATCCACACGCAGGATCAAGCCGACTGCGGTACACATCACGATCAGGCTGCTGCCGCCATAACTCATCAACGGCAGAGTCAAACCCTTGGTCGGTAACAACCCCATGTTCACGCCGATGTTGATGAACGCCTGCAGACCGATCCACAATCCCAGACCGAAAGCGAGGTACGCGGCGAACATCTGTTGCCGGGCCGCGGCGCGGCGCGCGATCACCACTGCGCGCCAGGTGAAAGCCAGATACAAACCGATCACCAGCAGTGAACCGAACAGACCGAGTTCTTCGGCCAGCACCGCGAACAGAAAATCCGTGTGTGCCTCCGGCAGATAAAACAGCTTCTGCACGCTCTCACCCAAGCCGACGCCGAAGAGCTGTCCGCGACCGATGGCAATCAGCGATTGCGTCAACTGGAAGCCACTGTCGAACGGATCGCTCCAGGGATTGAGGAAACCGGTCAGACGTTCCAACCGATAAGGGGAAGTCACGGTCAACAACACGAAACCGGTCGCACCCAGTACCATGAAGACCGCGAAATCGCGCAAGCGCGCGCCGCCGAAGAACAGCATGCCCATCGCGGAAGCGATCAGGACCATCGCAGCACCGAAGTCGGGCTCCGCCAGCAACAGCAGCAAGGCCGCGCCGAGCAACAACATCGGCTTCAGCACACCCTTGAAGCCGTTCAGCAATTCATCCTGGCGACGCACGATGTAACCGGCGATGTACACCAGGATCAGCAGACGCGCCGGTTCGGATACTTGCAGGCGGAACGGCCCCATCACCACCCAACGGATACTGCCATTCACATGCCGGCCGATGCCCGGGACCAGCACCACCGCAAGCAGCACAAACGCGAACAGCAACAGCAGAAAGCCCGTGCGTCTCCACAGACTCAACGGCAGGTAATAAGCCAGCACCGCCCCCGCAATTCCGATCAGCGAATACAACACCTGGCGTTCGAGGTAGTAGAACGGATTACCCGTCGCTTTGTCGGCGAGCGAGATCGAGGCGGACGCCACCATCACCAGACCGAGCAGCAGGATGACCGCAGCCAACGTGAGCAACAGCCGATCCGGCCCGGGCGGGGCACTGACGCCGGCAACTGGCTTGAACTCAGCCATCGGCGAGCCTCCTTGCAGCTTGTGCGAACACCCGGCCGCGGTGTTCGAAATTCTCGAACATGTCGAGACTCGAACAGGCTGGCGACAACAGTGCCCGGTCACCGGCTTGTGCGACACGCGCTGC
>JBOIBL010000174.1:0-14005 GCA_050739495.1 Gammaproteobacteria bacterium
ACGTTTAACTGTTTCCCGATCGCAGAACGGATACCAGATGCCGAAGTACCTGCAGCTGAATCGTGGGCGATGTTGGTCAACGCAGCATTGATCGTCATGTAATCCATATACAAGGGCACCAATTTGAATCCGAACAGCGCTACAAATCCGATCAACAAGATAAGGAGGGTCCAGCTGATCATAGTCAGACCGGCCTGACGTTTGCGGGTATTCATACACCAATCTCCCATATTTGTATTCCGAGATAACTCAATGTACCGAGTCGCCTACCCGGCTCCATAACCTGGAATCACTGAAAGCATCCCAGTTCATCCAGATAAAAAATGCCTTGCCCACCAGATCCTTTTCCGGGACGAAGCCCCAATAGCGGCTGTCCCAGCTATTGTCGCGGTTATCGCCCATCATGAAGTATTCACCGGAGGGCACTGTCCATTCACCCTCACGACTGGTGTATCCGGGAAGCGTCAGGGTACCGTGCTTCACAGTTCCAAGCTCTTCACTGTTCAGTTGCGCACCCATGGAATCCGGGCCGGTGTAAGGCCCGGCAATTTCATTCGGCATCACCACGCCATTGATATACAACGTTTTATTCCGATAGACAATATGGTCACCCGGCAACCCGATAACCCGTTTGATGAAATCCGTACCCTTGGATTTCAGCACTTCTTGCATCGCGCATTCCACCTGCTCCTGGCAGAAGACCAGGGCGGATTTTTCGGGAAAATGGAACACAACCACATCACCACGGCGGGGCTCGCCAATCTTGACCAATTTGGTGTGCAGGACCGGTAATCTCAAGCCGTAATCAAACTTGTTCACCAGGATAAAATCGCCCACCAGCAGGGTCGGCACCATGGACGAGGACGGAATATGAAACGGTTCAAGCAGAAATGAACGCAGCAACAACACGATGAGCAATACCGGGAAAAATGACTTGGAATAGTCCACCAGCATCGGGTCATGGTGGCTGTCGCCAGCTTTATCAGCCGTGGACTCGGTAATCTCGTTTGCCTGCGTGCTGCGAGACTTCCTGGCCCTGGCAAAAAACAGCGCATCCACCAGCCATACGGCGCCGGTGAATAACATCAATCCTGTCAATATCGCTTCAAAATCGAAATCCATCGTTACTTAATCCCTTGGTTATTTATTTCTTGCTGACCTGAAGTACCGCCAGGAAAGCTTCCTGGGGTATCTCGACCGTCCCGATCTGTTTCATGCGCTTCTTGCCTTCTTTCTGTTTCTCCAGCAGCTTGCGTTTGCGGGTCATATCACCGCCATAGCATTTCGCAGTCACGTTCTTGCGCATCGCCTTTACTGAAGTACGCGAGATGATATGCGAACCGATCGCCGCCTGTATTGCCACCTCGAACATCTGCCTGGGAATCAGTTCCTGCATCTTTTCGCACAGCTCTCGCCCGCGAGTATAGGCATGATCCTTGTGAACAATGGTAGATAACGCATCAACCTTGTCGCCGTTGATAAGCAAGTCGAGCTTTACCAACGGTGCCGTCTGGAAACGTTCAAAACTGTAATCGAAAGAGGCGTAACCACGGCTTACCGATTTCAGTCGATCGAAGAAATCCAATACGACCTCGCTGAGGGGCAGCTCATAGGTCAACACAACTTGTGATCCGTGATACAGCATCTTTTTCTGTACGCCGCGCTTTTCCACGCACAAGGTGATAACTGCTCCCACATGCTGCTGAGGCACCAGGATATTCGCGCTGATGATCGGTTCACGGATCTCGTTGATCTTGTCGACAGGCGGTAACTTGGCCGGATTATCCACCGACAATAACTCACCTGCAGTGGTCAGTACCTGATAGATAACCGTCGGTGCAGTCGTAATCAGTTCGAGGTTATATTCCCGTTCCAGGCGCTCCTGCACAATCTCCATATGCAACATGCCGAGGAACCCACAGCGGAAGCCGAAACCCAGTGCACTGGATGTCTCTGGTTCGAAATGCAACGCCGAATCGTTAAGACGCAGTTTGCGCAATGCCTCACGGAAGTCTTCATAGTCGTCGGATTGCACTGGGAACAGCCCGGCAAACACGCGTGGCTGGACCTGTTTGAAACCAGGCAAGGGCACGCTGCAGGGTTTATCCGCCAGGGTAAGCGTATCGCCTACCGGTGCACCATCGATTTCCTTCACGCCGGCAATCACATAACCGACTTCACCGGTACTCAGCATGTCCTTGTCGTGCATCTTCGGTGTAAAGATGCCGACCCGGTTGATCTCATGTGCGCGCCCAGTGGACATGACCAGCATTTTCTGTCGTGGCTTGAGGCTGCCATGCATGACCCGCACCAGCGAGACCACGCCAACGAAGTTATCGAACCACGAGTCTATGATAAGCGCCTGAACCGGTCCGTCCGGATTGCCTTTGGGCGACGGAATACGACGCAGCAGTTCTTCCAGCAAGTCGCCAACGCCCACGCCCGTCTTGGCACTGACCCGTATCGCATTCTGGGCTTCGATGCCGATAATTTCCTCGATTTCGCGACTGACTTTATCCGGCTCGGCATTGGGAAGGTCGATCTTGTTCAACACCGGAACCACTTCCAGCCCCTGCTCCAGAGCGGTATAGCAGTTCGCCACACTCTGCGCTTCCACTCCCTGGGAGGCATCCACGACCAGCAAGGCGCCCTCGCAGGCAGCCAGGGAACGTGACACCTCATAGGAAAAATCCACGTGTCCCGGGGTATCGATGAAATTCAGTTGATAGTCCTGACCGTCACGGCCACGATAGCGGAGCGAAACGCTCTGGGCCTTGATGGTGATACCACGTTCGCGCTCGATAGGGTTGGAATCAAGCACCTGGGCTTCCATCTCGCGTTCGGACAAGCCACCGCAAACCTGGATGAACCGGTCAGCAAGCGTGGATTTACCATGATCGATGTGGGCAATGATGGAAAAATTACGGATGCGCTGCATATCCACGCGGTTGATTCACTGCGGCCAGAAGGTTAATAATTTCAATTTAAATCAACAAGATATCTGGAATACTTAAAGGTACTTCCAATTCGTACTCCAACCCTCCAAGGCCGTGCCTGGACTTTGGCGCACTGGACATTATACCGGCTTGGCCCGCTGTTCTCAGGCGGACAGCAGGTATTCTTCAAGGCTGCTCGTGTCGAGGCGGCCATGGCAAAGCTCCCGGTTCCCACCGGTCAACACCGGGACCTTGAGGCCATAACGCTTTTTCAGGGCGAGTTCCGAATCCACATCGACCAGGCGGACCTCGACGCTGTCATCGTACAGGGCGTGAATTTCCGCCAGCATCTGTTCGCAAAGATGGCAATCGCGGCGATAATAGAGTGTTAGCGTGGGCATCAGCCGCCATCCGGCCTGAGCGCTACGAACAAGGTATTGTTCTGCCTGCGTACCAATACCGGCACCGACGTTTCACCGTGCAGCTGGGTCTCGAGGCGTTGAAACTGACGGGGTGAACTTACCCGGTTGCCAGCCACGCTCAATATGATGTCGCCAGGCCGCAAACCAGCGTGTTTGGCGGCACCTTCCGATACATGTTCCACCAGTGCTCCACCCTCAGGGACCGCAAAGGCCTGCCGCTCGGTCCCGTTGAGAGCCCGCAGCGCCAATCCCAGTACGTCGGAGCTGCCCGGCGGTTCCATGGTTGCCTCGACTGCGGCCGTCTGCTGGCTGGCCGGAAGCGCTGCTATCGCTACCTGCAGGGTCTTGCGGGCACTTCCCCGCATCACCACCACTGCAACCTGACGGCCAGCAAGTGTACTGCCTACCAAAGGCGGCAGCGCCTCGGAACTGGCCACTTCTGTGCCGTCATAACTGAGGATGACGTCGCCGGTCTTGAGCCCGGAGCGCGCTGCCGGACTGGCAGCTATCACACTGCGCACCAGCGCACCTTGCGGGCGGCTCAGATGCAGGGTCGTCGCCATCTCCTGGGCCACATCCGTGACATTGACCCCGAGCCAGCCACGAGTCACATGGCCCTGCTTGCGCAGCTGGGCTACCACGTCCATTGCCAAATTAATCGGTATCGCGAAAGAGACGCCCTGGTAACCACCGGTGCGGCTGTATATCTCAGAGTTGATGCCTACCACCTGACCATCCAGATTCAGTAACGGGCCACCGGAATTGCCGGGATTTATCGGTACGTCGGTCTGGATATATGGCACATATTGTTCGCTGCCGATATTGCGCCCCTCGGCACTGACGATGCCGGCTGTCACGGATTGATCGAAACCAAACGGTGATCCGATGGCCAGCACCCATTGCCCGACCTTGAGGCGCCGGGCATCACCGATATCCGCCACCGGCAGATTGTGGGCATCAACTTTCAGCAAGGCCAGGTCGCTGCCTGTATCCACACCCAGCACCCGCGCCGGCAAAACCCTGCGATCTGCAAGTTTGACGCTGATGCTGTCGGCATTTTCGATGACATGGTAATTGGTAAGTATCTCGCCATTGGCAGCAATAATGAAGCCGGAACCCAGGGATTCCGCCACCGGATCACTGCCATCGGTATTGCCGTCGGCTTCGGGAGGGGTGTCTGTGGAACCATTAGAACCGAAGAAACGCTGATACCAATCGGGGCTGGAATCTGCCTGGTCGGTCGAGGATGGCGAGTTGCCAGCCAACTCATCGTTACGTCGGGTAGTACTCACATTTACTACCACCGGCGCCGCTCTGGCGACGATGGCGGTGAAATCCGGTACTGAAGTGGCTGCCCGCACTGCCGGCAAGCCTGACAGACTTGTCGAAAGCAAAACAGCAAAGAGGAGCACGCGCATTTGGTCAATTGTGGTGCAAGCCGTACTCCCCCGCAAGTCGGAGAGCCGTGCTAGTGCGGCTGAAGTTGCATGGCTTTGGCGATCATCTCGACCGTTATCGCCGGTACTTCTCCGACTACCGTCAAATGCCGGCCGTTGACCGTACGCCCATATGCGTTCACCGCACCCACGCGCGAAGGACCGAGCAAGAGTTTGCGTCCTGGTGAGATCAGTTCGGCGAATACGGAAACCGAAGCCAACCCGTCGCTATACACCAGATGGCGGACAGGATGTCCCGCACCCGCCACCCGTTGTACATCGCTCAACGACAATTTAAACCCAGGGGGCAGGCTGCCAGCCTGCCAGCTTACTCCTTGCTCTTCTTCCAGCGGTTTCTCCGAATCACCCTGGATGTTCCAGGTATAGCCGTTGCCGATCTCGGTCGGCGCCAGCGCCGCGTTGGAAATCTTCTGCGGATACTTCAGCGACGTGAACACCACCCGTTCCACCAATTCATTTTTCTGATCCAGCAGATCCGAGCGCATCAACATGGCGGTGCGGGCATCCAGCCACAACTTGTAACCGTAGCGATAGGCATCACGTGGTTCGATACTGATAACCTTGCACTGGATACCGGCGACCCGGTCAGTGCCAAGATTCTTGAATTTGTAATAGGCACCGAGCTTGCCCGCATCCATCCCGGCAGGAATCGCTGCTACCAGCTGGGAAGAGGCTCCATAGCGGCGTTCCACCAGCACCGAACGGCTGGCAGGCAAGATACATTTCACATTCTTGTGATCGCGCACGATCTCGCGTTTCGGCCCGGTCAGCGAAATGATGCGTTCGATCCCACCCTGATCGTCACCACGGTGGGTGACTTGCAGCGTCTCCATGCGATCGCTGCGCAGATATACAAACGTACCCTGGTAGTTCAGTTTGCGCAGCGCACTATTCATACGCTCGAGCCACGCTTCCGGGCTATCGCCTGCAGTCCCAGCCTGAGCGGCCGGCAACAGAAATGCCAGGAGGATGGGAAGCAGCAGCCGGTAGCGCCGCTCGGTCATCGCCGGTTCCGGTTATCCTGACTGACGCTTGCCTGTGCGTTTTGCTTACGCGGGTGATTGATCTGCGTACGCGGATCGTAGGTAGCGATATAGAAATAAGGCAGCACGCCTGGTTGTGACAGAGAGGCCGCCATCTCATTGTGATTGATCAGGTAATTACCCAGCTGTGCCTGAACATCGGGTGTATCACCGTTCCAGGTCGCGTTGCTCACGGTACCGTAGGAAGCGGGGGTTACATTGAGTTGTGCGGAGGAAGGCACGATTTCGGATGGTGCCATCGCGGCGCTCTGACCCGAATGACCGGTGTCGTGACGCAGGCCGATCACTGCAACTGCCGCGACTGAAGCGGCGACTGCCATACCCGCAAAGGCCTTGCCCAGATAAGCCAACATCCCGTTGCGTGCCGGCTCGTACCGCACCGGCTCGACATCCAATATCGCCATCACACGATCAGCAAACCCACGAGTATCTATTTCCGGCAGCCCCTTGCGCATGGCCTCGCCGATAAGGTGGTAACGCTCCCAGCACAGCCGCAGATTGCGGTCGACGCTGAAGCGCCGCACCAGCAATTCGTGCTCACCCTGCAACAGACTGTCGTCCGCCAATGCCGAAACCTGTTCCCGCAATTTATCCGTCATGCCACTCACCAACTAGTCCAACAATGGACGCAATTTGCTGTCGATCGCTTCGCGCGCACGGAAGATGCGTGAACGCACGGTCCCTACCGGACAGGACATCGCCTCGGCGATCTCCTCGTAACTCATACCCTCGATCTCGCGCAACACGATGGCGGTGCGCAGATCCTCCGGTAACTGCTCGATGGCCTGCTCCACCGTGCGTTGTATCTCTTCGGTCAACAGTAACCGCTCGGGAGTATCCATATCCCTGAGCCGGGCCTGCATGTCGTACTGTTCGGGGTCCTGCAGGTCCACCCCGTGATCCAATGGTCGCCGGCTTTCCGCGACCAGATGATTCTTCGCCGTGTTGATGGCGATGCGATACAACCATGTGTAGAACGCACTATCGCCGCGAAAACCCGGTAGCGCCCGGTAAGCCTTGATGAAAGCCTCCTGGGCCACATCCAGCGCTTCCGTACTGTCGTGCACATAGCGGGTGACCAGCTTGATGATCTTGTGCTGGTATTTGCGCACCAGCACATCGAATGCGGCCTTGTCGCCGCGCTGCACACGCTCGACCAAGGTCCGGTCCGAACCGGTCTCAACCGGATGGAGATTCGCGACCGGTTCAGGGCTGTGCATCCGCTGTGCTCATAGACAAATGGGGTAGAAAATAGTTCGCCAAACCAGAGAGTTGCGGGTATATTTCGCGTCCCTTGCAGAACTCCGGTTCCGGCAAGGACGGGCGGACCATTCTAGCAGCCCCGGAGGGCCCTGGACCATGCGGCAGACACTGGGTTTCGACGTGCTGATCCTGGGCAGTGGCGCAGCCGGACTCAGCCTGGCTTTGCGCCTCCCGGAGCACTTCAGGGTGGCGCTGGTCGCCAAGGGCGAACTGACCGAAGGCAGTACGCTCTACGCCCAAGGGGGGGTTTCCGCCGTACTCGACGAAGCCGATTCGATCGAATCCCATATCGAGGACACCCTAAATGCCGGCGCCGGACTGAGTGAACCGGAGGTTGTTCGCTACGTAGTCGAACGGGGTCCGGACTGCATCCGCTGGCTCATCGATCAGGGCGTGCATTTCACTCGCGAACACGATAACAGCGATGCCGGCCCCTACCACCTGACCCGAGAAGGCGGCCACAGCCACCGCCGTGTAGTTCATGCGGCCGATGCCACGGGTCGTGAGATCGAGACCACCCTGGAAAACCTCGTACGGCAACGCTCAAACATCACGCTACTGGATCACCATCTGGCAGTGGATCTGATCACCTCTAGCAAACTCGGCCTGCCGGATTCGCGTTGTTATGGAGCCTATCTGCTTGATCAGCGCAAACAGCGGGTACGTACCGCTGCGGCCCGGCATGTGGTGCTTGCCACTGGTGGCGCCAACAAGGTTTACCTCTACACCACCAATCCAGACAGTTCGACTGGCGATGGTATCGCGATGGCGTGGCGTGCCGGCTGCAGGGTGGGCAACATGGAATTCATGCAGTTTCACCCTACCTGTCTGTATCACCCCGCTGCCAAATCCTTTCTGATCAGCGAAGCCGTGCGCGGTGAAGGTGGCAGACTGCTGCTGCCGGACGGTACCCCGTTCATGCACCGCTTTGATACTCGTGCCGAACTCGCTCCACGTGACATCGTCGCGCGTGCGATCGATCATGAGATGAAACGGCTTGGCGCCGACCATGTATTGCTCGACATCAGCCATCAGTCCAAGGCGTTCATTCAGGAACATTTTCCGACCATTTACGCACGTTGCCTGGACTTCGGATTCGACATGGCTGCAGGTCCGATCCCGGTGGTACCAGCGGCACATTACACCTGTGGCGGTGTGGTCACCGATCTGCATGGCCGCACCGATCTGCCGGGGCTATACGCCATCGGCGAAACTGCGTTCACTGGTCTGCATGGTGCCAACCGCATGGCCAGCAACTCACTTCTGGAATGTCTGGTATTCGGTGCCGCCGCTGCAACCGATATCACCGCCCGTGACGACTCCTCATCATTGCCGGATTCGCTACCGAAATGGGATGAGAGCCGGGTCACTGATTCCGACGAGGAAGTCGTCGTCTCTCACAACTGGAGTGAGCTGCGTCACTTCATGTGGGATTACGTCGGCATAGTACGGACCAATAAACGCCTGAAACGCGCGGCCAGCCGTGTCGAGCTGTTGCTGCATGAGATCGAGGAATATTACGGTAACTTCCGTATCACCAACGATCTGATCGAGTTACGGAACCTGGCACAAGTCGCGCGTTTGATTGTGCAATCCGCTTCCCTGCGACGTGAAAGCCGTGGTCTGCATTACACGCTGGATTATCCCGAAGCGGATACCCGCCGCATACCCCGCAGCACGGTTTTGGTGCCGTCCAACTTCGCGGGCAACCATCTCGAGGTCAAGTGGTAGCGGGTTACGGCGTCGGCGCACCATAGCGCAGCAATATCCGCAGACGCCGCAAGCCATCTGTGCGTGCACTGTCCTGTGCCAGCATCACTGTTTGCGTTTTCCCCTGATGGTCCTTGAAGCGGGCAACCACCAGCCAAGCACCTAGATACAGATCAGGCAGCAATTCCACTTCCAGTTCCTGGCCGCCCCGGGTAATGACGCGCCAGCCCTGCTCCTGCGACCAGGACAGGCGTCTGGGCGTGCGCCGCCGATACAACACGCCGTTACACAGCAAACTGCCGATCACGGCCAGTAACAATACCAGACGACTCAATAACGACACGGGTAATTGCGCACAGACCAGAGCTGCCATCACATGGATAGTCAGCACCAGCGTCGCGATCAGACGCGATGGTCGAATATCAAGAATGAGTGGTTCGACGTAGGATTTCGATGACATGGGCTTGAGCTTGCGTGGCCGATGGCGAACGACCGGTCAATTGATACAACAATTCAGGATCCGGTAGCTCGATCAATGCTTCAAACGCTTCCCGGTCCTGGATCGATGCGCTGGCGTAATGTGATGCCAGATAGCTCTCCAATACGACATCCAGCTCTTTCATACCGCGCCGGCAACGCCAGCGCAAGCGGGCAAGCTCACGTCCTGATTGGTCGCTGCTCAAGCTGTGCAGCTCTCAGAATTGACGTTCAGCAAGCAGCTGTTTGATCTCCGCAATCGCCTTGGCGGGGTTCAGGCCCTTGGGACAGGTACGTGTGCAGTTCATGATGGTATGGCAGCGATACAGCTTGAAGGGATCCTGCAGCTCATCCAGCCGTTCGCCGGTGGCTTCATCACGACTGTCAGCGATCCAGCGGTACGCCTGCAACAGGATAGCCGGCCCCAGATAACGGTCCGGATTCCACCAGTAACTCGGGCAACTGGTTGAACAGCATGCGCACAGGATGCATTCATACAGACCATCCAGCTTCTCGCGCTCCTCCTTGGATTGCAGGCGTTCGCGATCCGGTGCTGCCGACTGGGTTCGTATCCAGGGTTTGATCGAGGCGTACTGCGCATAGAAATGGGTGAGGTCCGGTACCAGATCCTTGACCACTGGCATATGCGGCAAGGGATACACCTTCACATCGCCTGACATCTCGTCGCAGGCCTTGGTACAGGCCAGGGTATTGGTACCGTCGATGTTCATGGCACAGGACCCGCAGATACCTTCCCTGCAGGAACGGCGCAGCGTCAGGGTCGGATCGATCTCGTTCTTGATCTTGAGCAAGGCGTCCAGCACCATCGGACCGCACTTGTCCATGTCGACTTCGTAAGTATCGATATGTGGGTTTTCGCCACTATCCGGGTCATAACGGTAGATACGGAAACGCTTCAGGTTCTTGGTACCCTGCGCCGCCTTGTGGGTCTTGCCCTCCCGGACCCGGGAATTTTTCGGCAGTCTGAATTCGGCCATGCTTGCAACCTTTGGCTAAAGTGAATCTCAATAAACGCGTTTCTTGGGCGGGAACGGCTTGATCTCGTCGGTCATCGTGTAGCTGTGGACCGGACGATAATCCAGTTTCACGCTGTCATCCTCGTTCAGCCATGCCAGCGTATGTTTCATCCAGTTCTGGTCATCGCGCTCGGGAAAATCCTCGCGCGCATGCGCACCGCGACTCTCGGTGCGATTGACTGCGCCTTCCATGGTGACGGCAGCGCACCCGAGCAGATTATCCAGTTCCAGGGTTTCAGCCAGGTCGCTGTTCCAGATCAGCGAACGATCCGAGACCTTCACATCAGCAAAGGAATCGAGCACCTGCTTGAGACGCTGTTTGCCTTCCGTCAGCGTCTTGCCGGTACGGAATACCGCTGCATCCGACTGCATGACCTTCTGCATGCGCAGCCGAATCTCCGCGGTGGACTGCGAACCCTTGGCGTGACGGAGCCTGTCGAACCGCTCCAGCACTTTCTCGGTGGCGCTCGTGGGGATATTGCGCGAGGTCTGGCCGGGCTTCGCGGTTTCAGCGCAACGTTGTGCCGAGGCTCGTCCAAACACCACCAGATCGAGTAATGAGTTGGAACCCAGCCGGTTGCCACCGTGCACCGACACACAGGCTGCCTCACCGATCGCCATCAGGCCCGGCACCACGGTATCCGGGTTACCGTCTTTCAGCGTCATCGCTTCGCCATGGTAGTTGGTCGGGATACCACCCATGTTGTAGTGCACGGTCGGCAACACCGGGATCGGCTGCTTGGTGACATCGACACCGGCAAAGATGCGTGCGGTTTCCGAAATACCGGGGAGACGCTCATGCAACACGTCGACGCCGAGATGTTGCAGGTTCAGGAAAATGTGATCTTTCTCCGGACCCACGCCGCGGCCTTCACGGATCTCGATGGTCATGGCGCGGCTGACGACGTCACGAGAAGCCAGATCCTTGGCATTGGGCGCGTAGCGCTCCATGAAACGTTCACCTTCCGAATTGGTGAGGTAACCGCCCTCACCACGTGAACCTTCCGTGATCAGGCAGCCGGCACCGTAGATGCCGGTGGGATGGAACTGGACAAACTCCATGTCCTGCAGCGGCAATCCGGCACGCAATACCATGCCATTGCCGTCGCCGGTACAGGTATGTGCAGAGGTACAGGAGAAATAGGCACGACCGTAACCGCCGGTCGCAAGGATGACTTGTTGCGCCAGGAAGCGATGCAGTTGCCCGGTAGTTAGATCCCAGGCGATCACGCCGCGACAAATGCCGTCTTCCATCAGCAAGTCGATCGCAAAATATTCGATGAAAAATTCCGCCTGGTGCTTCAGGCTCTGCTGATAGAGCGTGTGTAGCATCGCGTGACCGGTGCGATCCGCCGCTGCACAGGTCCGATGCGCCGTACCCTCGCCGAAATGCGTGGTCATGCCGCCGAACGGACGCTGATAGATTTTGCCTTCCTCGGTACGCGAGAACGGCACGCCGTAGTGTTCCAGCTCGATCACTGCCGGCACTGCTTCGCGGGTCATGTATTCGATGGCATCCTGATCGCCGAGGTAATCACCGCCTTTCACGGTGTCGTACATGTGCCAACGCCAATCGTCCTCACCCATGTTGCCAAGCGAGGCGCTGATACCGCCCTGCGCGGCAACAGTGTGACTGCGGGTCGGAAACACTTTGGTGATGTTGGCAGTCGACAAGCCCGCTTCCGCCAAGCCCAGCGTGGCACGCAGACCCGCACCGCCCGCTCCCACCACAACCACGTCATACACGTGATCAATCAACTTATAGGCATTCGCCATCTTGTTCAGCCTCCGAAAGCGATACGCAATACAGCGAAGATGCCGCTGAGCGCAAGCAGCACGCAGATGAATTTGATCAACAACAAGGAACCGAACTTCGACCACTCACCGTGCACATAATCCTCGACCACCACTTGCAGACCGAGGTAAGCATGATAGAACACCGTGCCGATCAGGATCACCAGCAGCACCGAGATCAGCGGCGCGTGTATCCAGGCATAGGCTTGGGCATAGTCGGCATGCACGAGGAGCAGCACACTGTATGCAAACCACAGCGTCAAGGGGATCAACGCGATTGCCGAGACACGCTGCGACATCCAGTGCGCCGTGCCCTCTTTGGCCGAGCCCAACCCGCGCGCGCGCGCCAGGGGGTTACGCAGACTCATGCCGCACCTCCCTTCATATACGCAAGTACGATCGTGATCACCGTCAAACCCAGTGCGACTACCCAGACCGTGTAACCGGACGCGTAGATATCCTTGATCTCGAAACCCTTGCCGGCATCCCAGAACAGGTGCCGGATGCCGTTGCAGAGATGATAGAACAGCGAGAGGGTCCAGCCCCACATCAACAGCTGCCCGACCCAGGTGCCGAACAACCAATGTGCGGTAGCGTAGCTGTCGGGGCCCATGGCGGTAGCGACGAACCAGTAGATCAGTGCCAGACTGCCGAACGCGAGGGCGATACCGGTCGCGCGATGCAGGATGGACATGGTCATGGTGATCTGCCACCGGTAGATCCCGATATGCGGTGACGTGGGCCGGTTGTCTGTCGCCATCGTGTTACCTCACTCGATCCTTAATCATTCTGGGATATGAAACCGCATCGAAATCAGCTCACAAAGTCCACTGCTCCAAACAGCCTCGCTAGAAATCTATGCAACGGCCTGCCTTCTCCCAGTCACCGTAACGGGTCGGTTCCGGGCCCTTTGGACCACCGATCTCCCTTGGATGCGACACTTGGCTGGGCTCCGCATCGGTCTCGTGCGAGGGCGGAACTGGCTGGGGCGATTTTTTTGTTGTTGTTTCGGACATGCGGAGTGCTATCGGACTGGATGCGGCATTTTACACCCAAAGCCCACCAGCTGCAGAGCACGCTGACAGATGCCGTGCATGGCCCTATCATAGGCACATGCCTCATGCAGTCTTGACATGAATCCTACCTGGCAAACCTTCCTTACCGGGCGCGAAACCAATCCCGACGGCATCCGCCGGGCCAGCGCCGATATTGCCGCCTCCGCAGCCGCGATGACGATCATCGCGGACCTGTCACATGAAAGCCTCATCGCGGTGGACGGCACCGATTCCCGTGCTTTCCTGCAAGGGCAACTCAGCACCGATATCGATGCGCTCACGCCGGATGCAAGCCAGCTGAGTTCCTGGAGTTCAGCCAAAGGCCGCGTCGTGGTCGTATTGCGCCTGCTGCAATACGACGACACCCTCCTGCTCATGCTGCCCCGCTCATTGCAGGCGACCGTCATGAAACGCCTGTCCATGTATGTCCTGCGTTCCAGGGTCAAGCTGAGCGATGCCAGCGAGGCGCTGGTCCATTTCGGGCTGGCCGGAGACAATGCGGCCCGCCTGCTTGCAACCGCGGACCTGCCCGCTCCAGAAAAAACGAACACTGTGGTCAAGCACGACGGTATGCACATCGTGCGTCTGCACGGTAGCATGCCGCGTTTTCTGATTGCTGGCTCAGCCGAAACGCTGATGCCTGTCTGGGAAGCGCTTTCAGCAGCAGGCGCGATAGCGGTGAACGAAGAACGTTGGGCGTGGCACAAGATCCAGGCACAGGAACCCACTGTCTATCCAGAGACGTCCGAACACTTCGTCGCGCAGATGATCGGCCTCGAAGAGCTGGGCGCCATCGACTTCAAGAAAGGTT
>JBOIBL010000175.1:0-13843 GCA_050739495.1 Gammaproteobacteria bacterium
GGCACAGACCGACGAAGGCATCCGCGGCTTCCTGGTCGAGAAAGGCATGAAAGGTTTCGATGCGCCGGAAGTGCATCACAAGATGTCGCTGCGTGCGTCGGTGACCTCGGCGCTGTATTTCGACGACGTGCATGTGCCGGCAGCCAACATATTGCCGAACGTAAAAGGCCTGAAAGGACCGCTGTCGTGCCTGACTCAGGCGCGCTACGGCATTACCTGGGGTGCGATCGGTGCGGCGCAGGCGTGTCTGACCGAAGTTCTGAACTACAGCAAGGACCGGGTCCTGTTCGGACGCCCGCTCAGTCACAACCAGCTTGCGCAACTGCGCATGGCGGAGATGGTGCGCAAGATCACCGGCGCGCAATTGCTGTCGCTGCAACTGGGTCGTCTGAAGGATGCCGGCAAGCTGAATCCGGGCCAGGTGTCGCTTGCCAAGTGGAACAATGTGCGGATGGCGATTGACATTGCGCGTGATGCCCGCGACCTGCTCGGCGGCGCCGGCATCACCACCGAGTTTTGTCCGATCCGTCATGCCCTGAATCTGGAATCCGTGATCACGTATGAAGGTACGGAGTCTGTGCATCAATTGGTGATCGGCAAGGAGATCACCGGCGTCAATGCGTTCTGAGTATTGCAACAGGTATAGCGTTTGAATCTCCTATGAACACTGACATGTACGTCGTCTATGGCATGCGTGCGTCGGGCAATTGCTACAAGGTGCTGCTGCTACTGGAACAATTGCAGCTGCCTTACCGCTGGGTGGAAGTGAACAGTGCGCGTGGTGAAACCCGGACCCCGGAATTCCTCGCCAGGAATCCCAACGGCAAGATTCCATTGCTGGAAGTCGAACCGGGAAAATATCTTTCGGAATCGAACGCAATCCTGTGTTATCTCGCGGAAGGCAGCGGCTTGCTGCCTGCCACCCGCTGGCAACGTGCACAGGCCCTGCAATGGATGTTCTTTGAACAATACAGCCACGAACCTTATATCGCTGTGGCGCGCTACATCATGAAATATCTGCCGGCTGATGATCCGCGGACTGCGGAATTGCCGCGGCTGCGGGAAAAGGGTTATCAGGCGCTCGCAGTCATGGAACAGCATCTGCAACAACAGCCTTACTTTGCAGGTCTGGCTTATAGCGTGGCCGACATCGCCCTGTTCGCCTATACCCATACTGCTGCCGAAGGTGGCTTCGACCTCGCATCTTATCCTGCGATACGCGACTGGTTGGACAGAGTGCGGGCACAAGCCGGATTCGTTTTCCAGTAATCAAACCTAACCAATTTCTGAACATCATGAACCAGAAGTCCAGCACCACCGGTTTCGCCCGCGCCGCGACCCGTAGCATCAACCGCGCCGAGATCGTGGACAACAATTTCATGGAGTTCGTGCAGAACTGGAATGTGACGCCGGCGCGCAAGCCCGCGGATCGCGATCCGATCCGCACCGGCGTGGCGCTGAGCGTGGCGGATTTCAGGGAGTTGTTCGAATCGCAGTTGCTGTCGCGGCATCAGGATATTGAAGCGCGTGCGATGCGCGCGCGCAATGAAGGTTTCTATACCATCGGCAGTTCCGGACACGAGGGCAACGCGGCGGTCGGCCGTGCCACGCGTCACACCGATATCGCGTTTCTGCATTACCGCAGCGGTGCGTTCATGCAGGAACGCGCGCGCAAACTTGGCATCGACATGGTGCAGGACACCGCGTTGTCGCTGGCAGCAGCCAGTGACGATCCGATCTCGGGCGGGCGCCACAAGGTGTGGGGCTCGGTGCCAATGTGGGTGCCGCCACAGACCTCGACCATCGCGAGTCATCTGCCGAAAGCGGTCGGTACTGCGGTCGCGATCGCGCAGGCCAAACGCATCGGCGCGCAATTGCCGATCCCGGAAGACAGCATCGCGGTGTGCAGTTTCGGCGACGCCAGCGCCAATCATTCCACTACGGTGGGTGCGATCAATGCCGCACAATGGACTGCATTCCAGCGTCTGCCGTGTCCGATATTGTTCGTCTGCGAAGATAATTCCATCGGCATCTCGGTCAAGACCCCGGCTGGCTGGATTGCTGCGAACTACAGCGACCGGGTCGGACTGGAATACATCAGCGCCGACGGCACCGATGTCGTCGATACCTACGCGAAAACACTCGAAGCAGTGAAGCACTGCCGCGAATCACGCAGCCCGGTATTCCTGCACCTGAAACTGGTGCGTTTGCTGGGTCACGCCGGTACCGATGCGGAGACCGAATACCGCAGCGCCGAGGAACTGGAAAGCGCCGAGGCACGCGATCCGTTACTGGTGTCTGCTCGCATTGCGTTGGAAACCGGCGCTTACTCGCCGCAGGAATTACTCGAGACCTATGAAAGCGCACGCAAGCGCGTGCAACAGGCGGCAAAACAAGCCGCAAAGGCTCGGAAACTCACTACAGCCGAAGAAGTCATGGCACCGCTCGCGCCCTGTCATCCGGACAAAGTGAATACAGAAGCGGTGCGTAGTGCAGCCAGAGACGCGCGGGTTGCCGCGTTCGGCAGTGAAGCAGCATTACCGGAGCAACAACCGCCACGTCATCTTTCGATCCAGATCAATCGTGCGCTGTTCGATCTGATGGCAAAGTATCCCGAGATGACGGTGTTCGGCGAAGATGTGGCGCAGAAGGGCGGCGTGTATACGGTCACATCCGGTTTGCATCGGGCCTTCAAGAGTCAGCGGGTGTTCAACACACTGCTCGATGAGCAGACCATCCTCGGTATGGCGCAGGGTGCGGCCTACATGGGGATGCTGCCGTTTCCGGAAATCCAATACCTGGCCTATTTCCACAATGCCTGCGACCAGATTCGTGGTGAAGCTGCGTCACTGCAATTTTTTTCCAACGCTCAATATGCCAACGGTATGGTGGTGCGCATCGCGTCGCTCGGTTATCAGAAAGGCTTCGGCGGCCATTTCCACAACGACAACAGCTTCACCGCATTGCGGGACATCCCCGGTCTTGTCATCGCCTGTCCGTCGCGTGGTGACGATGCGGCGATGATGCTGCGTACCTGTGCCGCACTCGCGCGAGTGGACGGCCGAGTGGTGGCATTCATGGAACCGATCGCGTTGTACATGACCAAGGACCTGCATGAACCCAAAGACGGTCAGTGGGTGTTCGAGTATCCAGCGCCGGATCGTGCGATCCCGCTGGGCGAAGGCCGCATCTATCATCCGGAAGCGAAAGACCTGCTCATCGTTACCTTCGGCAACGGCGTACCGATGTCATTGCGCGTGGCAAGGCAACTCGAAAACGAAACCGGCAAGCAAATCCGTGTGCTCGATCTGCGCTGGCTCAAGCCCCTGAATACGGAATTGATTGCCAGGCACGCGAAGGAATGCGGCAAGGTGCTGGTGGTGGACGAAGGCCGCGAGACGGGCGGTATCTCGGAGCAGATATTCACCGCCATCGAAGAACATGCCGGACGCGGCATCGTCAAGCAGCGCGTTGCCGGCAAGGATTCCTACATCCCGCTGGCTTCGGCCGCGAACCTGGTTCTGGTCAGCGAAGCGGAGATCATGCAGGCTGCGCGCAGTCTGCTTCGAGGATGACTGGAAAGCCGGGGCTTGAGCGGCTGTTTAACTCTTGTCATCATATGTAACCAAACGGCCACTTAACTTATACGATCCTTAAAGATGGATAGACAGCGGGCGATACGAGCAGGGAAGCTACAGGGAATTCCGGGAGCATCGTCCCGATTCATGGCCCTGCCGGATGCCTGGCCGGACAGCCTTGATTTTCGGCGCCCCTGGCATCTGTGGGCATTCCTGCGCAAGACCTTGTTACGTAGGCTCGACAAGGTGCGTCTGCCGGATGGTTTGAATTTGCGGGTGCCGCTGCCGAAATACCTGCTGCTGGAATTCCATAATCTGCCCAACGGCAATTATTCGAAGAAGATCACCCATGGCTACAGCACCGGCTTCGACATCGCCATGCAAGGCGAGATGCAGCGCGGTCGTGCCTTGCTGGCTGAAGTCTTCAAAGGATGCAGGCATGTACTCGACGTGGGTTGCGGTGCCGGGGCGTCGACCGCGGCACTCAGACAAGCCGGCGTCCTGGAAGTGACTGGGCTCGATGCGTCACCTTACCTGCTGGAGCACGCGGCGCGTCGCTATCCCGAGCTGGATTTCATGCAGGGCCTGGCCGAGGAGACTCGACTTGAGACCGGCGATTACGACGGCATCAGTGCCTGTTTCCTGTTCCATGAGTTACCACCGCGTTACGGCGATGCGGCGCTTGCGGAGTTCAACCGTTTGCTGCAGCCCGGCGGCCGACTGGCGATCCTGGAGCCGACAGCGGAGCAGTACCACGGCCGTACCTGGGATCTGTGGCGTCGCTACGGCTGGCGCGGGGTGTATTTCCGCTGGCTGGCCGGTTTCGTATTCGAACCGTACGTACGCGCCTGGCACCGTCGAGATGTCGCCGCCTCGCTCGAAAAAGCCGGTTTTGAATTGCTCGAAGACCGGTTGATTTTTCCGTCGCGTTTGATCGTGGCACGCAAGAAATAACTAGAACCTATCTCATAACTATCCAACCGTTCGTGTTGAGCGTAGCGGAGCAACGCTCCGCGAAGTCGAAACACATGCAAATCATGTGCTTAGCGCCCTTCGACTTCGCGCCTGCAGCGCTACGCTCAGGGTGAACGGTATTTTGAGATTAGGTTCTAAAGGCAATCGCTGTCGAGGGTATACAGCAGCACCTCACAGGAGGGATAGCGTTCGGCCAGTTCATGTGCGTCACGTGATCCTTCACAACGCATGCCGAGTTTCTGTGCGACCCGGATCGAGGCGACATTAGGCGCGTCGATCACGGCCGCGACTTTGGGCAGATGCATGATCCTGAATGCATGCTCCTGGCAGCCGCGCGCCATCTCAGTCGCGAAGCCTTGCCCCCAGTATGCTTTCCAGATCAACCAGGCAAATTCGAACATCCCCAATTTATCGAGCGGCTGGATACCGCCCATGCCGATGATCTCGCGGTTCTGTTTCAGTATCACCGCGCCTACACAACAGCCGTGAGTGGCGAGGAATTCGGCCTGACGCGCGAAATAGGCGTCAATGCGCGCTGCATCCCAGACCCGGCCGTGGGCGATGAAACGCATCATCTCGGTATCGGCCACGAAACGCTCGTAAGTCGGACGATCGGATATTTCCCAGGGGCGGATCAGCAGGCGTTCAGTCTCGATACGAAAAGTCATGTTTGCTACCGGCTGGAAATTGCAGGGCAAAACGAAGGATACTGGAAACCGGTAACGCGGAGTGGATCCGATGCAGATAGACGAGAACTTGTCGGATGATGCATTTGCCGAGGCATTCGAGGCCCTCGATCTGGATCCGAAGCATTTCAATCACCGCGGCCACCTGCGTCTGGCCTGGTGTTACCTGACCTGGCTGCCGTTGGGTGAGGCATCCCGGCGCTGTGCCGACAGCATCCGCCGTTTTGCCACGCATCATGGCCAGCCCGAGAAATTCCATGTCACGATGACCCTGGCGTTCATGCATATCGTCAAGGACCGCGTGCGTGGCGCTGACGCGGGCGAGGACTTCGACGGTTTCTGTGCCCGCAACCCGGATCTGCTGCACGATGCCCGCGCCTTGATCGGTCGTTATTATTCTGCGAAAAGACTCGATGATCCGGCAGCACGTATGGCCTTCATCGAACCGGATCGGTTACCGTTACCCTGATTCAGTACAGCACCCGGAAACGCAAGGTGTGAGGAATGTTGCGGATTTCCGTAATCAGATCGTCGGAATAGTTGTTATCCACATCGGTAATTACGTAACCGATGCGCTCACTCGTTTTCAGATACTGCCCCAGAATGTTGGCACCATGGGTCGCAAGTGCCTGATTGATACGCGCCAGAATACCGGGGGTGTTCTCGTGCACATGAATAAGCCGGTGGGCGTTCGACTGCGGCGGCAGGCGCAGCGGCGGGAAGTTGACACTGTTTTCCGTGCTGCCGGTATTGATGTAGTCGATAATGCGTGAACTGACGAAACGGCCGATGTCGCGCTGTGCTTCCGCAGTACTGCCGCCAATGTGCGGCGTCAGGATGACGTTGGACTGCTTGCGCAACGGGTGATCGAAGGTATCGCCATTGGCGCGTGGTTCCTGGGGAAATACGTCAATTGCCGCGCCGCGCAAACGGCCGTTTTCGAGCTGCACACGTAATGTATCCAGATCAACCACGTGGCCGCGGCTCAGATTAAGAAACACCGCGCCGGGTTTCATGCGCTCGAACTGTGCGGCACCGATCAGATTGGCATTTTCCTTGCGCCCGTCCACGTGCACCGTAATCACATCGGAATTTTCCAGCAATTCGTCCAGACTGCTGCATTTATATGCGGTACCGAGCGCCAGCTTCTCCGCGATATCGTAAAAGCACACTTTCATGCCGATTGACTCTGCGAGCACGGAAAGTTGCATGCCGATGTTGCCGTAGCCGACAATCCCCAGCACCTTGCCGCGCACTTCGTGCGCACCCCTGGCCGACTTGTCCCAGGTCCCGGCATCAATAAGCCGCATTTTTTCCGGAATATTGCGCGTCAACAGGATGATTTCCGCCAGCGCCAGCTCTACCACCGAACGGGTATTGCTGAATGGTGCGTTGAACACCGCGACACCCTTGTGTTCGCAGCCAGGCAGATCGATCTGGTTGGTGCCGATACAGAATGCGCCAACCACCAGCAGACGTTTTGCCTGTTCCAGTACGTTTTCTGTAAGTAGTGTCTTGGAGCGCAAACCGACAATTGATACGTCGACTATACGTTCGCATAATGCGGCTTCATCAAGACTGCCGGGCACCGTCTCCACGGCATAACCTTCTTTTTCAAATGCCGCTATCGCATCCGCATGGATATTTTCGAGCAGCAGTACCTTGAGCCGGTTCTTCGGATAGGACACGGCCGCGCGCAAACCGCAGTCATACAGAACTTCATCAAGCGATGGCGCTTCGCGATCGGCCACCGCAAGTACCGGTTCCCGACGGGCGTTTTCAGTGAAGGCGTAGAAACGGGACGCCAGACCGGCTTTCCGCACCGCGTAATCGCTCATCCCGTCACCGATCATGCAGACTTCACCGGTCAGCTTCAACGACCGGACTATCGCAACCTTGCCGTCATCGTGCGCGAGTGGATTGGTCTCATCGACGCCCTGCAATACGCCACCGTTGTCGAAAATGAGGGTGTTACCGAATACATGGCTGGCGTCCATGCCGAACTCCGCCGCGACCGGCAGCAACACCTCCCGAAATCCGCTGGAGACGATGTAGATGTTGGCGGCCTGCTCGCGGAAGAAGGCATGGTTACGGCGGAATGAGGGCGTGATGTCATTGCGTACCTGGGCGACCAGCGCATCCAGATGCTGCCGTCGGGCAGGAACCAGCGCCAGCCGGGCCTGCAGGGATTCTGCGTAATCCATCCGGCCTTCCATGGCCGCGCGTGTCAGCTCCGAGATGCGGTTCAGCACCGTCTGACGATCGGCGCTGCCTTCCAGGGCGATCGCCGCGAGCTGTTCCAGCATCTCGCTGCGGGCAAAGGTACTGTCGAAATCGAAGATGAAACGGGTGCTGGATGGCATGGTGGCAACAAAGATAACCTGATGCCGTCATGTTATACCGGGGATGCGACTGCTTGGGAAGCGTTATCCGTATCTGGTTCGATGGAAAACGCGCAGTCAGCGCGGCGTGATCCGGGGCCGGGGAAAGTCGTTTATCTGCAGCTCATTTTCCGGCGCAAGCCGGCAGCTTCACACCGGTCGGCGCCGGGCCCGCAAATTTCTCGGCGGTCACGCCGTTGATAGCATGAATCACAGCGCTGTCACTCACATAGAGTTTTCCGGGACGTTCGAACACGATGGTTCCATTGATGACCGCATGTGGCCCGACCACCACGATCGGCGGTTGAGCATCTTCGGAGGAACCGAACTCCGGCTTCTTGGCGGTAACGTTACCTTGTACCTGGCTGTTTTCGCCGACCAGCAAGGTGCCATTGACGAATTGCATGTCGCCACCAACCCGGGCGTCACATAGTGAGATCGTGCCATTCACGTCGGTCACATCGCCATGGACGCGAACACCCGCGGCGGCGCTGATATCGCCGTTTACCGAAGTCACGTCGTTATTTGCGACCGCATTCTGGTCGAGCTGGATGCTGCCGTTGACATTGGTCAGTTCGCCGGTCTGTGCATCATGATCAAGGTGGATATCCCCGTTTACCGTAACCAATTGGCCGGTATGGGCGCCGGCCTCGGCATGAATGTCACCGTTGACAGTGTGCAGGTCACCTTCCACGACCGCCTCGGTACCGATGGTGATGTCGCCGTTCACGGTGCTTTTCCCGCTCGTCCAGTGGGCGTTGTCCGGCACTGAGATGCTCCTGGTGATATCGCAGCCGCTCAGCAGAAGAGTGCTCAGTAATGCGCAGGACGCAAGTCCGAGAGAGATCGATTTCATCATTGAAAACTCCCGATCGTTTGTATTATTACTTCAGCGTCACATCGCCGCTGCCGGTGTGGATCTTGCCAATGGCTTTGGCGGCACCGATGTCACCACTGAAACTGTCGTCACTGGTGGTCACATTATTGACACCGGTCCAGTGCATGTTGATGTCACCGCTACCGGTGCTGATGTCGAGATGGACTGCCGGCGGCTGACTGGTCGACATGACAATGTCGCCACTGCCGGCGCGCAGATCGAAACCTTCCATACCGGACAGATCACCTGCCAGCGTGATATCTCCCGAACCGGTGCTGACGGTGGTACCACCGTGCGCCTTGATTTCGGTGAGGCGGATGTCACCCGACCCGGCCCGCATGTTGAGTGAACCTGTAAGGTCATTAAGTACCACATCGCCGGAACCGGTCACGGTCTCCAGGGTGTCGCCCTGGATTTCCCCGCCGCTGATATCGCCGGAACCGGTGTGGATGTTGAGATTGCCTTTGGCATGACGGACTTTCACATCGCCGGAACCGGTACGCACAACCACCGCACCATTCTGATCCGCGAGGCCGATGTCACCGCTGCCGGTATCGATATTGAGGTTGCCGGTGATATTGTTCGCCTGCATATCGCCGCTGTCGGAATGCAGGCCGAGGTTGTTTTTTACTTCCAGAACCTTGATGAAACCGACATGGTTGATGAGATCGGCGTTGGCACCCGCCGGTAATTTCACCGCCACATCCACATACAGCGGCAAGCCGTCGCCATGTCGGCTGTAGATACGGACATGCTCACCCTGATAGTCCGTCGATGATGAGCTGTTGCCACAGATGAAACCGAAAAGGCAGTCATCATGGTCGCCGTCCCGTCCACCGGGAGTGCGATCGTAGCGATAGCGGTCGTACTGATCGACGGGGTAATCCACATGTACGGTTACATGATTGCCACTGCTATCTACCGAGAGTTTGATGGTCTTCGCCAGCGCGTCAGCTGCGGCCTGATCCTTGCCGCCAGCCGTCACGGTCGCGGTGACCTCCAGCTGGCTGCCACCCTGGCTGACATCCATCCGCCCAACCAGGTTCTCCACCGAGACGGTCGCACCGGCGGGTACCGCCAGGCTGCGGGTCAGGGTCTGATGCGTGGTGGTACCTGCATAGGCGGGTAGGGCGGCCAGCGCCAGTGCGCAGCAGGCAAACAGGAAACCGGACAGGTGACGGATGGACTTCATGGGGGGTTCTCCGGATCGGCGGCAGGGCCGTCTGTGTTAGTGTATTATTTGACTATAACACAGAATTCGGGTTTTTCAAGCCCGGGTGCTAACTTTACCGCTTCGCTGTACTCCAAGTGGCAACTGCAAAGAAAGGAAGTTCCCATGCGCCGTCTGTTCCCGATTTTCCTCCTGTCCGTAGTCCCTGTCCTGGCCCTGGCGGCCCCTCCGGCGCTGCCGCCTGCCGAGCATCCGGTACTGCGCGATATCGTGAATGCCGTCAGCGCCGAGCGTCTGCAGGCCACCGACACCAAACTGGTCGGGTTCGGGACCCGGCATACCCTGTCGGATACCAAATCCGATACCCGCGGCATCGGGGCGGCCCGCCGCTGGGTCAAAGCCCAGTTCGAGGATATCTCGAAACAATGCGGGGGCTGCCTGGAGATCATCACGCCGTCACGGGTTTTTACCGGCGAGCGCACGCCCAAGGGTGGTGTCGAAGTCATGGATATCGTCGCGATCCAGAAAGGCAGTACCGATCCGGGCCGCTATCTGGTCATGACCGCGCACCTGGATTCCCGCGTCAGTGACATCATGAACGTCGATGCAGAAGAGCCGGGTGCCGATGATGATGGTTCCGGTATCTCGGCGATACTCGAAACCGCGCGCATTCTTTCCAAATACAAGTTTCCTGCCACTATCGTCTACTCTGCCGACTCCGGCGAAGAACAGGGTCTGTACGGCGGACAGGTGATCGCCGATTACGCACGCGATCATCACTGGCAGGTGGAAGCCGACCTCAACAACGACATGATCGGCAATACGCATGGCAGCGATGGCGTGGTCGATAACAAGACCGCCCGCATTTTTTCGGAAGCCGTGAAACAGTCGCTGACGCCGAAACAACTGAACACGCTACGTTATACCGGCGGCTTTGTGGATTCACCGTCACGCGAAGTGGCGCGTTACGTGGTCCGGCTTGCAGATCAGTACATCCCGAATTTTCATTTCATGCTGATGTACCGCCAGGATCGTTTCCATCGCGGTGGCGATCAGATGGCGTTCAATCATGACGACTTTCCGGCAGTGCGCGTGAATGAAGCGCACGAGAACTGGCGGCACCAGCATCAGGATGTCCGGGTGGAAAACGGAGTGCAGTATGGCGATCTGGTGCAGTTCGTCGATTTTCCGTATCTCGTCAAGACGACTGCCGCGAACGCCATCGCACTGGCTTCGATGGCCTGGGCACCGGCACCACCCAGTGATGTAGACATCAAAGGCAATCTGGTGCCGGATACCACGGTCAGTTGGGCTGGATTACCCGCAGCCGGCAATCCACAACTCGCCGGTTACCGCATCTACTGGCGGCGGACTGCCGCGCCGACCTGGAACGCGGACCAGTCGATCTACGTAGGTAATGTGAATCAGCATACGCTGAAGGATCTTGTCATCGACAATTGGTACTTCGGTGTCGCGAGCGTGTCGAAGGACGGCTTTGAATCGCCGGTCGTATTCCCTGGTGCCGGCGGGGCGTTCTGATCGCAATCGAATCCGGTAACCCCAGGCCTTGAATTATTCAGTGACGTGCGAGTGCAGCGCTTACCAGCCGCGCTAGGATTCGCTCGGCGATAGTCCGCGGGTTGGAGAGTTGCATCCGTTCGAGTAAAGGGGTCACTTGGGATTTGTCCTGTGGTTTCAGCAGGTCAATCAGGATGCTGAGCTTGCCGCTGAACGTCGCGCTGCGGACCTTGAGTCCGTTCAGGGCCTTGCCGAGTGCGAGTTCTTCGGAGGTGAAGTCTGTGCCGAAAGGGAAAGCCGGAAACAACTGCTGAGCCATGAATGGTTGCAGGGCGGCACGCAGACGTTCGGGCGTGTTGTGGAGGAACGCATCCGGAATGCGGTAGTCAGCGGGTAGTTTGTCGGCATGTTTGGCCTGCGTCATGAGTCGCGACTGGAAGCGTGAATCGGTGATGTTGAGCAACGCCGCGATGACTTCCCAATCCTGTTTGCCGCGCAGATCCGCGATCCCGTATTCGGTGATGACGATATCTCGCAGGTGTCGCGGGATGGTGCAATGCGGGTATTCCCAGACGATATTCGACTCGAGCTTGCCGTGCGCTTCGCGGGTGCTCTTCAGCATCAGGATCGAGCGACCTTCCTTGAGCGCGTGTGCCATCGCCACGAAGTTGTATTGCCCACCGACGCCGGAGACCACCTGACCGTCTGCCAGGGCATCCGATACCGCTGCACCCAGCAGGGTCATCTTCATGCAGATATTGATGAAACGTGCATGCCGATGCTGCAGGCGTTCAAGCTTTACGTCGCTGAATAGTTCGTTGACCTTCGACACCGCGGTCATGTGAAACAGGCGTCGCTCGACAGCCCGCATCGCGCGCAGCTGGCCATAGAACCAGTGCGAGCCGAGAAAGAATGCACCGTGCAGCAGCAGGCCATCGTTGAGCCGTGCGCCCAGTCCCTTCGCGACCAGCTGCTGCATGAAGGTCTGGGAAGCGAGCTCGGGCCGTACCCGGCTGCCATCAGTCAGCACCAGCATTTCGCCGTCGAGAGAGACATCCGGATGCAGTATCCCGAGTTGCCTGAGCAGGCTGACATCAGAGCCGGTCAGCGTGGCGTGGATGACACCTGCCTGTTGCAGTGCCTGCAGGGTTTCCGGGCCGATGCTCTCCGAGACTTTTCCGTCATTGAGTAGCTGCTGCAACGCGACGTGGTCGTAGACGTGCCGTTTCAACACCCCACCCTGATACAGCCGCAACAGTCCATCACCGAACATCTCGCTGCCGGCGTACAGTCCGCTCTGGAAAGCTTCGAGCCCACCGGTTTCGTCTACAGCGAGGGCGTGACGTGCAGTTATTCCCAGTCGCTCCACGATCTCACGATAACGGGAATTATCATTGTGACGCAGCAACGTCGAATACACGAATGCATCGCCCAGCGAACCGATTCCGACCTGCAGGGTGCCGCCATCCCGGATCAGCGTGCTCGCATACAGACCGATCATGTGTTCAGCCGGGTCGATGTTCATGTTCGGTACGGCGAACAACATGTGTTCGAGCGCAGGGTTGTCCAGTATCAGATCGAAGAATTCCGGTTTCACTTCCGCATCACCGTACATGAACGGCATGTTGTGATTGGTTTGCGCCACTACCGCGACCGGACGTTTCACCGTGCGCAGACCGGGCATGATGTCCAGTGTCACGTCGGGATTCGAACCCAGACTGTAATAAACGCCATCCGGACGCTGTTCCTTGCCGACCATCTGCAGTATCACATTGACGCCGGCCGCCAGCATGTCGCGTGCGACATGGGTGTAGTTGGTACTGGTGTAATGTTGCTGGGCGAGAGTGTTGTGCAGCATGCTGCCGGACTTGAAATAGAACTCCGAGATCTCGATGTTCGATGGCAGCGTGCCCCGATGCAGTGCTTGCATGTATTCCAGCTCCGGATAATCACCGAACTGGCGTTTGACGAACGGTTCGAGAAAGCGTCGCTCCAGATCGCTGTGCCAGCCGGGTTTTTCCAGCGACAAGGCGGTCATGATCTTCAGTTGGATGGAAGTATCAGAGTGCGCACGACGGAAGAATGCATTGATGAGGTGATTCGGTTTGCCGATGCCGAGCGGGGTGCCGATCACGATGCGCTTGCCAACACGGGCGATGACCGCGTCCACACAGGCTTCCGGGTTGTCCAGTACATTCGGTGGCATTGAGTTCCCCAAAGCGGAATGATGTAGCAGGTAACTATATCTTTTCCGGTCAGACACTTATCGGCCCTTTGGCTACGACTATGTAGCAAGTGACAGAAAGGCCACTGAGAGCCCTAAGCATATCCGCCGGCTTGCCAGTTACTGCCAATCTGCGCGGCCGGAGCGCTAGGACCCAGTTCCTGAAGAAACTCGCTAGCGATAGTACGACCAGTGGGGGTTGGTCCCCAAACCGTCCGCGCTCCGATCTTGTGTGCGAGCTTGCGATGGATCCGGGCAAATGAGGAAATCACCAGCCTTTCCGTGCATCTGGTGATGGCCACGTAGAAAAGTCGGCGCTGTTCCTTCAAGATCGCCTCACGCTCATCCGGCGCACATTCGTCATCTTGGAATGGAATCAGGCCTTGTACGCAGCCTGCCACGATTACAACCTTGCTTGTGAGCCCCTTTGATT
>JBOIBL010000176.1:0-3938 GCA_050739495.1 Gammaproteobacteria bacterium
AACCAAGGTACGGAATTTCATGGTTTGGCCTTTGCGCTTACGAGCGGCGGAAACGACGGCGGCACATCGGACGGATTCGCGCCCCAGCGAGTGTCCGGTTTGGTACCGAGTGTGAATTGCAAGCGACCGCCATGTTGGGTGAAACCCGGTGTCAGCCAGGGACGATCCCAGGCTTTACCGTCAACCTGAACCGCTTGCACGTAAGGCATGTCTGCACTTGCTTCTGGTGCGTCAATCGTCACGTCGCCGCCACTGCGATGCACGATGACATGTGGAAACAGCGGGCTGCCCAGCAACAGTTCGGCACGACCGGGGATTTCCGGATACATACCGAGCGCCGCCCAAACATACCACGACGACATCTCGCCAAGATCGTCGTTGCCGGGGATCCCGTCAGGTGCATCTTTCCACAGCGTGTTGACGACGATACGCACTGCTTTCTGGGTCTGCCACGGTTTGCCTGTGTAATCGTACAACCACGGAGTCTCGACCGAGGGCTCATTGTTCAGTTCGGCATGCAGCGGCCCGGCGTTGGTCAGCGCCCAACTGCCGTCCGGCTTGTGGAAGAACGCATCCAGACGCGCGACCGCCCGGTCATGACCGCCCAGGATCTCGAACAAGCCCTGGACATCGAACGGCACCATCCACAGGTACACCGACGCGCTGGCTTCGACAAAGCCGTCGTCGGTCGCCGGTTTGAAGGCCGGCCAACTGCCGTCGGCATTGCGGTTCTGGATATATCCGCCGTCCGGGGTGGCCTTTGGATTGAACAGGTTACGCCAATACCCGGCGCGGGTCAGAAACATTCGATACCCGGCTTCATCACCGGCGCGTTGCGCGAGCTGCGCGAGTGCGAAATCCGCGCTGGCATCTTCCAGGGTTTCACCCGCCCCACCCCAGGCGTGTGACTTGCTCGCGATGTAGTGCAGCTTCAGCCACTGATCCAGCGACGGCCGTTCGCCGACGCATTCCACGTTGCAACCGGCATCGCTGAGATCGTTCGCGGTCGGCACGGTCGCGGCACGCTTCAACGACGCGTAGGCGCCGTGCAGATCGAAACCATTGCCACCGAAGGCCGCGATGTCCGCCAGTGCCGGTACCGACGGATCGCCGCTCATTACATGGGTGCCACCGGAATTATGGGTCCAGCGATCCCATTCACCGTGATTCTGTTGTGCCTGGTTGTAAAACGATTGCGCGATGTCGCTGCCCACCTGTGGCATCAGCCAGGTCACCAGTTGCAGTTGTGAACGGTACACATCCCAACCGGAGAAATTGGCGTACTGATTCTTCTGTGTCCCCGCGACGCGATGTGTCTTCTGATCGAAGCCGCGGTACTCACCATTCGCATCGCTGAAAATCGTGGGTTGTAACAACACGTGATACAGCGCGGTATAGAACACACTGCGCTGGGCGGGAGTGCCGCCGTCAACGGCGATGCTGCCGAGCGCGTGATCCCAGGCGGCAGCCGCATGCTGCCGTACTTGCGCCAAGCTCATGTTGTTCGGGATCTCGGCATTCAAATTGGCGCGGGCATTTTTCAGGCTCACGTAAGAGATGCCGACCCGCGCCGTGACGTCGCGGGCGTGATCGCCGGCGAAACTCACCCACGCACCCGAACCTTTGCCCGGCGGCGGGAAGCCTTTCTTGCCGTAGGTCGTGCCGCCGTGCGCCGACGTCCCGCCCGCCTGCACCGCGGTATCGTGCCAGGTCCCGGTCGCGGCAAACGGCTGATCGAATTCCGCCACGAAATACAAGGTGTAATAACTGCGCCGGTCGGCCTTGGCGAGATAACCACAGAAATTGCCGCTGGTCACCAAGCCGGTGACCGTATGGGTGTGTCTGTCGACATGAACCTGCGCCGCACTGCTGCCGACCTCCGAATCGGAAACACGGATCAGCAGGTTGGCGGGTTTGCCGGCCGGAAACGCGAACTCGGCGATACCGCTGCGCAATGCCGCACTCAGTTCCACACCGACTCCGTTGGCGAGGCGCACACGGTAGTCACCCGCCGTCGCCTGTTCATCAGCATGGCTGAAATCGCTCGCATAACGGCTGTCGGTATTATCGGTGGATGGTGAACTGGTGACTGGAATCGTCACCGGCATGAAGGGAATATCGCCGCTGGCACCGGCACAACCGGTGCCGGACAGATGCGTCAGACTGAAACCGCGAATCCGCGTCGCGTCATATTGATAGCCACCCGGCGCGGCGGTGCGATCATGCTTGCCGCGGGTATTTTCCGGACTCCATTGCAACATCCCGAACGGCAGCGTGGCACCGGGAAACGTGTTGCCGCCGTTGCGGCTGCCGATCAGTGGATTCACTTCAGCGGCCGGAGACTGTGCAACGGCGACACCGGTGAATGTCATCAGTGCGGCAAGCACCGACCAGGAAACAAGATCATTCAGGCGACTCGGCATCAGGATTGCCCTCACGCAGACAGGTTTCAGATCACTTTCAACACCTCGTAACAGGCGCCCATGGTGTGGTAATCCACCTTGCCCGCCGGACTCTTTTCGTCGCTGTACTGGCGATTTTCGCGATCCAGGATGCGGTACCAGCCGCCGTATCGGTGATCCACGAAATGACTCCAGGCATACGACCAGATCGCGTCGTACCAGTTCCAGTATTTCTGCTCGCCGCTGCGCACCGCCAGCAAGGCAGCGGTGGCCAGCGATTCCGCCTGCACCCAGAAATACTTGTCGGTGTCGCAGGCCTGACCGTCGGGTGCAAAACCGTAATAGATGCCCTTGAATTCGCTGTCCCAGGCCCGCTCCAGTGCGGTATCGAACAATGCCTGCGCGCGCGGCAACAGCCAGGATTCCGGCCGGTGCCGTTCCAGGATCAACAGCAGCTTGGCCCATTCGGTCTGATGCCCGGCCTGGAAACCCCAGGGCCGAAACAAATGTTTCGGGTTATCGCGGTTGTAATCCCAGTCCGGCTCCCATTGTTTGTCGTAGTGTTCCCATACCAGGCCGCCGGCCTTCCCGGCCTGGCGCCGCGTCATGTGATCGGCGAGCAGGTAGGCGCGCTCCAGATAACGCAGCTCATCGCTCGCTTCGAACGCGGTCAGCATCGCTTCGCACATATGCATATTGGCGTTCTGGCCGCGATAGTCGCTGAATACCCAATCCGGCGAGGCCTCGTCACGATACAGCCCCGCTTCCGCATCCCAGAAATGTTGTTCCAGCAGCGCCCAGGTTTCGTCCATCCAGGCTGCTGCTTCAGGGATGCCCACCTGCCGTGCGCAGGAATACGCCAGCAACACGAACGCGACACCGTAACAATGGTTGGTGCGATCTTCAGGATGACCATCGCGGATCGTCCACGCATAACCGCCGGTTTCCGGATTACGATGTATATCGCGCAGATACGCAAGACCGTGGTGCACGGCGTCGAGATAGGCCGGATCGCCGAACTCGCGGTAAGCCATCGCGTAATTGAAAACAAAACGGGTGCTGCTCACCAGATGCCGGTGGCTTGCGTCATACACCGTCCCGTCATCCTTGAAGTACTGGAAGAATCCGCCTTTGGGGTCAATCGCACGCGGATGATAGAACGCCATGGTCTGCGCGATATGGCTGCGCAAAAAATCCTGCGAATGAAAATCCGGCACTTTGCTCATGCATGCTCCCGCAAAAACTTTTCGACTTCCGGCAATGACGGCATCGCCTCGAAGGCGCCGTGCCGGGTGACCGCGAGTGCGCCGCAGGCAGCGGCGAAACGCAACGCGGTTTTTACGCGGGCATCGTCTTTCAGGAACGCGGAAAGATTTGTCGCACTCACTTCTTCGCGCACCAGCCAGCTCAGCATGCCGCCCACGAACGCATCGCCTGCGCCGGTGGTGTTCACGGTCTGCACTTCAAACGCCGGTAAAGTACTCTCGCCAGAACGCGTGACGGAGCGCAACAGCGCGGCGCCGTCGGTGATCCACA
>JBOIBL010000177.1:0-22274 GCA_050739495.1 Gammaproteobacteria bacterium
ATACCTTATAATACGCACTCTGGTTTTCACTCCCGCGCACCGTTTTCTGCCTCGTCTGGCGGTGTCAGCAGGTTCTTTACCCCACGCTATTCCGGAGTCGTCATGAAAGACAGCTTCAAATCCCGTGCGACACTTGCGGTCGGCGGCAAAAACTACGAAATATTCAAACTCGACGCGTTGGAAACCAAGCACAAGGTTTCGCGCCTGCCCTATTCCCTCAAGGTGTTGCTGGAGAACCTGCTGCGCCTGGAAGACGGCGTCACAACTACCGCCAAGGACATCGAGGCGCTCGCGAACTGGGACCCAAAAGCTGAGCCGACCAAGGAGATCGCCTTTACGCCAGCGCGGGTGTTGATGCAGGACTTCACCGGTGTGCCGGCAGTGGTGGATCTGGCCGCCATGCGCGACGCCATGCAAAACCTGGGTGGCGACCCCAAAAAAATCAATCCTCTTTCCCCGGCCGAACTCGTTATCGACCATTCCGTGCAAGTAGATTTCTACGCCAGCACCGATGCGCTCAGCAAGAACAGCGAAATGGAATTCGAGCGCAACAAGGAGCGCTATTCCTTCCTGCGCTGGGGCCAGAAATCGTTCCAGGATTTCAAGGTCGTGCCGCCGGATACCGGCATCTGTCACCAAGTGAACCTGGAATATCTCTCGCGTGTCGTGTTCGAGCGCGAGGTCGACGGTAAATTGCAGGCCTACCCGGATACCCTGGTGGGCACGGACTCTCACACCACCATGGTGAATGGCCTGGGTGTATTGGGCTGGGGTGTAGGGGGTATCGAAGCCGAAGCGGCCATGCTCGGTCAGCCTTCCACCATGCTGATCCCCCAGGTAATCGGTGTCAGGTTGTCCGGCGCGCTGCCGGAAGGTGCAACTGCCACCGATCTGGTGCTGACAGTCACTGAACTGCTACGCAAGAAGGGTGTGGTCGGCAAATTTGTTGAATACTTCGGCCCCGGTGTACCTAACCTGCCGCTCGCCAACCGGGCTACGCTCGGCAACATGTCGCCTGAATTCGGTTCTACCTGCGCCATCTTTCCGATCGATGCCGAAACCCTGAATTACCTGCGCCTTTCCGGACGCAGCGAAGCACAGATCAAACTGGTGGAAGCCTACGCAAAAGCCCAGGGTTTGTGGCACGAACCCGGACAGGCTGCTGCCGCATACAGCGATGTGCTGGAACTGGATCTGTCCAAGATCGAACCCAGTGTGGCTGGACCGAAGCGGCCGCAGGATCGCATCGCACTCAAGACTTCCAGGGAAGCTATCGGCAAGCACATCAGCAACATGGCTGCCGAACGCGCACAGCGCAAGGGCGGTAGCGGCAATGCTGGCGTCGCCGAGGTCTCAATGGATGGGAAATCTCTCAAACTGCGTGATGGCGATGTGGTGATCGCGGCCATCACCAGCTGCACCAATACATCGAATCCTGAAGTGATGCTGGGTGCCGGGTTACTGGCACGTCGCGCGCTTGAGAAAGGTCTGAAACCCAAGCCTTGGGTAAAGACCAGTCTCGCACCAGGCTCCAAGGTGGTCACCGACTACCTGGAGAAGGCAAATTTACTTGATGACCTGGATGCACTGGGATTCAATCTGGTCGGTTACGGCTGCACCACCTGTATCGGCAATTCCGGTCCATTACGGCCAGAGATTAGCAAGGGTATACGCGAAGCCGACCTGATCGCGAGCGCAGTGTTATCCGGTAACCGTAACTTCGAAGGCCGTATCCACCCTGAAGTGAAGATGAACTTCCTGGCTTCGCCACCGTTGGTGGTGGCATATGCACTGGCCGGCACCATGCATATCGATCTTCAAAATGACCCTCTGGGCACCGGCAAAGACGGCAAGCCAGTATTCCTGAGGGACATCTGGCCGAGCCATAAACAGATATCCGATCTGATCGCGAACAGCATCGATTCTGGAATGTTTACACAGGTTTATGGTCAGGTGTTTGAAGGTGACAGCAACTGGAACAGTCTCAAGGTACCCGAAGGCGAGATTTATCAATGGGACGAGGGTTCGACCTATGTCCGCAATCCGCCCTATTTCGACGGCATGAACAAACAGCCCGACAAGGTTACTGATATCAAGAGTGCCCGCGTGCTGGCTTTGCTGGGCGATTCCGTCACCACGGACCACATCTCACCCGCCGGCAATATCAAGAAAGACGGTCCAGCGGGCAAATATCTGCTGGAAAATGGCGTCGATGTGAAGGACTTCAACTCGTACGGTTCACGCCGTGGCAATCACGAAGTCATGATGCGCGGCACCTTCGCAAACATTCGTCTGCG
This sequence comes from Gammaproteobacteria bacterium, assembly GCA_050739495.1. Classification (GTDB taxonomy): domain Bacteria; phylum Pseudomonadota; class Gammaproteobacteria; order Natronospirales; family REEB76; genus DASSKW01. The sequence continues at coordinate 2,298 of JBOIBL010000177.1, forward strand.
TAACCTGCTGGCTCCGGGAACCGAAGGTGGTGTTACCACCTACATCCCCAATGGCGAAGTCATGTCCATCTATGACGCATCGGTAAAATACCGGCAAAGCAATACTCCGCTGCTGGTCATCGCTGGTGAAGAATACGGCAGCGGCTCATCACGTGACTGGGCCGCCAAAGGCACTCTGTTGTTGGGAGTGAAGGCTGTCATCGCCAAGAGTTTCGAACGCATCCATCGTTCCAATCTGATCGGAATGGGTGTGCTGCCGCTGCAATTTCACAAGGGCGAAGATCCGAAATCCCTGGGGTTGACCGGTAAAGAGGAATTTTCAATCGAAGGACTGGATAATGCCGAAGCTCGTGAAGTGAGTGTATCGGCCAAATCTGCCGACGGGAAAACCATAAAATTCAAAGCCCGTGTGCGACTCGATACCCCCAAGGAACGCGATTACTATCGTAACGGCGGAATCCTGCAATACGTGCTCCGTCAACTTGCTGCCTGACAAGACTGTTAGCGTATAAAAAAACGCCTCACTCCGGATGCGGAGTGAGGCGTTTTGCCATATATGTGTTCGATATCTTTAAACAGAAACAGAAACAGAAATCGCTGCCACGATCATTGATTCTTTGATTCGAAGACGACCGGTTTATCGATCGCCATTATCCGGAGTTTCTTGGCTAACCGATGGGTCTGTGCGGCTTTTGCGCCGCGGGAACCGAGCACCGCTTTTTCTTCCAGGCTTGCCAGACTGTGTTCGAAAGCATCGGGGGTGCCGGTAAGCACGGGGAATGTGCCGTAATGCATCGGTACGACAACGTCCGGGTTTACCATATCCACGGCTAATGCCGCACCCTTCGGTCCCATGGTGAAATGATCGCCGATACAGGCCAGCATGACATCGATGTGGTCCATTTCGCCGATCAGGCGCATATCACTGAAGACCGCTGTATCGCCGGTATCGTAGATAGTCGGGCCGTTCTTGATACGGATGACAAATCCGTTGGGGTTGCCCGCCGCTTCCATACGACCTGGTTTGCCGCCACTGCCAGGCAACTCGATATCCGAGCTGTGCACAGCAGGTTCGAATGTCACGCTTACTTCACCGTTCAATAAGCCGATCGTCCCCCCGCTATTGCCCAAGGTGTCGAATCCTGCCTGCTGCGCCGGAAATCCAAGGTAATCCACCATGGCGTGACCCAGATCGAAGTTTGCAACCAGATGTGCACCAGTCCGTTTGGCTATCTCGACCGCATCTCCTACGTGATCGAAGTGTCCATGCGTCACCAGGATGTAATCGGCTTTCTTTATATCCTCAAGATCCTGCTTGCCATTTGGATTGGATGGATTCGTGATCCACGGGTCGAGCAACAAGACGTGTCCGGATGGAGTGACAATCTTGAACGCAGCATGCCCATACCAGGTCAGGGTTGTTATTTCCTTTGCGCTGACAGTGGCACTCTGAAACGCGATCAATATTCCAAGGCAACAAACAAGAAGCAATCTGCGAAACATGGCGAACCTCTCGTTATCTAACGGACTCGTAATATGCACAGTGTAGTACATCAGGGCCGCTGCTCGCGCTGGAAAAGCAAACCCTCTGCCGCCTGCATGACAACAGAGGGTTTTAACTTTTCAGTTACTTGAATTTATTTCAAATCGACTGTCTTCCAGACCACAGGCTCCCATTTACCCGAAGCCAGAAACTTGGCGCCTATGTAATAGCCCTTGCCAGCTTCCACGGTCAGCTTGAGCTGGTGCTTTGTCTGACCATAACGGGTACTGCGTTGCAGACCAGGCAAATCAGCCAGGTTCACGCTACGTGCAACCCGCACATCGAAGGCGTATTCCCCGGGCCGGGTCCAGAGCACGCCCTGGTCGGAACGATTGGTAAGCTTGCCGTCCACCGCCCAGATTTCCACGGGATAAATCTGCTTCGCAGTCTGATCCACATTCAAGTACAGGGTCCCATGCGGCTTACTCTGTGAGCCGAGGAATGGTGAATTTGCGGCCACAGCAGCGATGCAGGCTGCCGCCAGGATGGCGCCGCTGAGAATTTTCCAGGTTTGACGTTTCATGGCGATCTCCTAATAATTTCGTACGTCAATCATAGTATACACTCCATGGCCCAATGGGAAGTACCCGTATCAGGCCCCCGTAGCCACCGGCCGGGAGGGGTCGCGAATCCATTCACTCCATGAGCCAGCATACAGCTGAGCACCATGGAACCCTGCCAGCTCCATGGCCAGGAGGTCATGGCAGGCTGTTACGCCTGAGCCGCACATGCAGACAGCCTGCTCCGGGCGGGTGCCATCCAGAGCTATTTCAATCCGTTTGTGCAGCTCCGCGGGGCGTTTGAATCGCCCTGTTATTTCAACGTTTCCGGCAAAAGGCAGGTTGACCGCTCCGGGGATATGTCCCGCTACCGGGTCCAGAGTTTCGTTCCTACCCTGGAAACGTTCAGCAGCGCGGGCATCCAGCAGCTTGCCCGGTTTGCGTCCGTTTGCGATCGCAAGCACTTCGCTGGTGCTGATCAAGAGTGCGTCATCGCGATGCGGCGTGAAATGCCGTTTCACGGGGGTTGCCGGATCCGCCGTAGTCGGTAGATTTTCATTTCCCCATCTTTGCCAGCCACCATCCAGCACTGCGCTCTGCCGGTGTCCAAGCCAGCGTGCCAGCCACCAGAGACGTGCGGCAATGGCGCCATTAGCGTCGTCATATGCGACGATCTGCGTGCCCGCGGTGATACCGGCGCGGCTGAATGATTCGGACAGTTGCTCGACAGTCGGAAGTGGGTGCCGTCCACTTGATGACGTGATCGGACCCGCCAAATCGCGGTCGAGGTGAAAATAAACTGCTCCGGGAAGATGGCTTTCCTGGTAAGTGGTCTGCCCCGCTTCGGGGTTCGTCAACACGAACCGGCAATCGCAGATTATCCAATCCGGATCACCGATATGTTCTGCAAGGACCTCAGTGCTGACCAGGGTGTCATACATGTCTTGTCTCTACATGAAATAGTATCTTCAACGCAGTGTCGCTGGTTCGCATGTTGATCTCTCAGATGCTATCTTTCAAGTGACGACCGTACTGGAGTTTGTGTCATGCTTTATACAGACATCGTTCTGGCTTACGACGGTAGCCTGGATGGCCGCCGCGCATTACGGGAAGGAGCTGAAGTAGCCGTGCAATTCAGGGCGCGGACACACCTGCTCGCGGTCATCAAACAAAGCGCCAGTACCGCGATCGGTCAAGGTTACGATCCACGCGCTCTCCCCAGTGATGAGGAACGATCTTTCCGGGAGATATTGGATGAAGGAGTGAAAATACTGACGAGTTTCGGGTTATCTGCGAGCGGCCACCTTGCACACGGAGATCCGGTAGACGAAATCGTCAAGCTGGCCAACGAGACTAATGCCGACCTGGTGGTGGTCGGACACCGCGAACGCAGCGTCCTGGCGCGATGGTGGCGCACGCCGGTATCGATGTCCTTGCTGGATAAATTGAATTGCAGTGTCTTGATCGGGAGAAAAGATCGGGTGACGGATCAGATTTCGGATTGACACCAGACGCCAGTCCTCTGATTTTTCTCTAAGGCATCTCGACCCAGGCCGGGATATCCCGCCAACTCTCACCTAACTCGGCATCCAGTAGTCGCCAGCGTGGTTCAAATTGCGCCACCACATTCCAGAAACGCGCCGAATGATCGAGCACCCGCATATGCGAAAGTTCGTGGATGATGAGATAACGCACCAGAGACGGTTGCAGAAATAACAGCTTGTAGTTCAGACTCAAAGTCCTGTTCGACGAACAACTCCCCCAGCGGCTGCGTTGCCCGCGAATCTGCAATTTCTTGTAACCGATGCCGGTGAACCCGCATAACCTGTCAACACGCGGGGTCAGATGACTACGGGCTTTTGCCGCCAGCCAGCGACGCAACGCACGGCGTATTGAGGATTCGTCCCCGCCATCGTGGAAAACGGTAAGCGTATTGTTCTTTCCGGTAGTGACGCGCACCTGCCTGCCCACGCGGCGCCGATATTTTATCTGCCAGCGTTCCCCGCACGCATGCAAATTCAGGGTGCTGGGTAAACGCTGCTCGACATCGGGAATCTCGGCTCTTATCCGCTGCCAGGTATCATGTATCCAGTTACGGTGCCGGGTCAGGAATGCACGCACCCGTTCCTTGCTGGTATGGCGTGGAATCACTACCTCCACGCCCTGCCAGGGAGTGATACGCACCTGCAGCGTCTTGGCGCGCAGACTGCGCCGCCAATTGTAGATCAACGAACCCGCCATGGACGGCTCCATTCAGATTTGCTCTGAGAAATGAATTCAAATGCCGGTATTGACTGTAATAAAGATGCCCGAACCAATGTGAAACGCAATAACGGCACTTGCACCAAACTGGATTCAAACAGCCTGATTGACTGGTCGCTCGCGCGCTGCCAGCACAGTCGCATCAGATTCAAATAATTCAGGAATCACAAACTCGAATTCATGGCGATGTACAGCCACGATATCGCCATGCTTGAGCGCACGATCACCCGTAAGACGCTCACCATTGACGAACGTGCCGTTGATGCTGCCCTGATCGGTGATCCAGAATACCCGTCCACGATGTTCTATCACCGCGTGACAGCGGCCAATAGTCGCTTCATTTGCAATCACATACTGGACTTCAGGGTCATATCCGGAGACACGGCCTATAACCGTGGATTTTTCTGTCAGCTCATAGCGCTTGATGTCATTCGGATTGCTGATGTCATAGAGCACAGCCTGAGGTCCTTCGGCATGTTCCGGCTGATGAGTGCCGAATTGCTGCAAGGCTTTGTGCACCGCAGTGCGATTCCAAAGCAGGAATATCCCGGTACCTAGTATCAGGATCAACACCAGGACTCCGAACCATATCCAGCCTGCATGCCCGCTCTCCTGGATGACAGGCTTGGTAAGCGGAGTATTGAACTGAAAGTTCTTCTGTGCGGGCGTCGCCACAATGGAGGCTGGATTACCTTGTGATGAGGGAGTCAGGCGGGCATTCAGCAGCGTATCCCCGATGCGCTGGAAAATACCTGCGATATCCTTGTCATGGTAGGCACGAAAATAATCTGCGCCAGTCTTCACCGCCAGTGTCTGCAACAACTCGTAATCTGCCTGATCGGTGAACGCGATACCGAAGATCCGGATATGCTGACTCGCTGCCTGAGGAATCAGGGATTGGTTTATCCAGGTAATCTTTTCACTGTCACGGGTATCGTTGCCGACATCCACATGCCCGTCGGTCATGAGGATGATGTATTTCTGGGCCGAGTTCCGGCCATTATTGCTAAGCTCGTATACCGCACGCTCCAGCGCGGCAGCGGTATCGGTCCATTGTCCGCGGTAATCGATGGCTTTGAGTGCATTACCGAGCGTGACCCGACTAGTCGGTGACAAAGGGGTCAGCGGGACCAGCACTCTGGGCTTGGTCGAAAACTCGATGACGGAGATGCGGGTATCCGGGCCCTGGCTGGTAACGAAATCATTTACTGCTTTACTGGCGAGCCGCTGCGGGTCGTTGATACGCATGCTGCCTGAATTGTCCAGCAGCAGGACCACATCCTGATCGGCATATGCCTGGGTCAGGCCGAGCGACAGGCAAAGCATGGCCGCATGACAGACAACTTTTGCAGCAGATTTCCAGGTCACCACGTCATTCCCCCGGGCCTTATGTTCTTGTTACAGCTGGATATTATTGTACCCATGCGCGCGTGCTCAAAACGATATCAAGGCGACCATGGCCATAAAAAGCAGGTACAGGGTGGCCAGAAAGCCGAAACCCCAAGCCAGGGTGCGGAGCCAGGGAATACCGGCGAAATAGGCCGCCATATGAACCAGACGGGCACCCAGGAAGACCGCGGATGCCAGTGCGGTACCTGGCGTAAAGCCCCCGGTAAAAGCCAGTAACAGGACCGCGATGGCGAACGCGGGGTAGTTTTCCCTGAGGTTTTTGTCGGCACGGACGCAGCGCTGACCCCATTCCGGGAGCGGCGGCAACCCTTCCGTCGAGCAGTTGGATAACAGCCAGTTCCATCCATATGTCTGATATTTCGCCACCGATCCAGGCAGCCAGGCGAACATCAATAGCAAGGTCGTGAAGCCCAGCACCAGCATCTCGAATGACATGATAACTCCCTTAAATACCTTGGCCTGTAAATACCTTGGCCTGCAGGATAGTCAGGCCATTCTAGCGGATACCAGCTGGCTCCGTGCCATTCCTCGACAGTCTGGTAAAGCCCCCGGATAATGTGCCCCCTCCTCACCAAGGCTGACAGCATGCAGGAAATCCTCGAAGTCCGAGACCTTGCCAAGCACTATCCCGGGGTAAGAGCGGTGGACGGGATCAGCTTCACGGTTCGGGCTGGTGAGTGTTTTGGGCTGTTGGGACCAAACGGCGCAGGCAAGACCACGACGGTCGAAATCATGGAAGGTATCACGCCGCCTACCAGCGGCGGTGTGTTCTACAAGGGCGAGTCCATGGGGCCCCGCTTTCGCTCCGAGGTCGGCATCCAGTTCCAGTCCACCGCATTGCAGGACTTCCTGACGGTACGCGAGACGCTGCAGTTGTTCCGCAGCTTTTATGCGCATGGCATGGACATAAAGGAACTCACCGAACTGTGCAGCCTGGGAGAATATCTGGATCGTGATGCGCGCAAACTGTCGGGGGGCCAGCGACAGCGGTTACTGCTGGCATTGGCATTGGTGAACGATCCCGAAGTGCTGTTTCTGGACGAGCCCACCACGGGACTCGATCCACAGGCGCGGCGCAATTTCTGGGACTTGATTCGCAGCATCAAGGCGCGTCGGAAGACCGTGATCCTGACTACACATTACATGGAAGAAGCCTATTTGCTGTGTGATCGCATCGCCATCATGGATCACGGTCATATCATTGCTGAAGGCTCCCCTGCTTCGCTGCTGGCCGGGCATTTCCGCGACGTCATCCTGACACTGCCCAAATCCGATTTCCCCTTGGATGCAGGGAACCCGGATCTGCAAGCCATGGAGCTCGGTGAGCGCATCGAAATTTCTACCGCAGACGTCAACGGCACTGTAGAGCGTTTGATAAAACATGGTATCTCGTTGGCCAACCTCCAGATTCGTGCCCGTACCCTGGAAGACCTGTTCCTGGAACTCACCGGCAAGGAGTTGCGGCCATGATGCGACGCTTCCTCGCGGTTCTACGTGCGCGCAATCTTGAATTCGTGCGTGATCGCTCGGCCCTGGGCTGGAACGTACTGCTGCCCGCACTGATCGTTCTTGGCATGTGGTTCATCTTTTCGGGCGGTCAGAAGCCACTGTTCAAGGTCGCTGTTCTGAATGGCGGCACACCACTGGCACAGATGAGCAACGCTTTCCTGAAAACCCGATATGTGGATTTCTATACCGTCAGCGACCAACTGCAATCCGAATCCAGGGTCGCACACAACCAGATAGATATGTTGCTGGATCTGCGCCAGTCATCGGCTCCACGCTACTGGGTCAATGAAAGCTCGCCCAAGGGATACGTGCTGGAGAAGATACTGACCGGCGAGACCGATGCGCATTACACCCGGGGTCTCGTCAACGGGCGTGCCATCGGTTACGTGGATTGGCTGATCCCGGGTGTCCTGGGTATGAACATGATGTTCTCATGCTTGTTCGGGGTTGGTTATGTCATCGTCCGCTATCGCAAGAACGGCTTTCTCAAGCGGCTCTATGCCACCCCGCTCAGAGCGCTGGAATTCATCGCTGCACAAGTCACCTCGCGTCTGCTGCTGATCATGTCCATCACCATCGCGGTGTATCTCGGCACCAACTGGGTGCTGGGCTTCTACATGTCCGGCAGCTATGCGGCACTTCTGCTGGTCACGGTCCTGGGTGCGACTTCCATGATTTCCCTGGGGCTGATGGTCTCGGCACGGGTCAGCAGCGAGGAATTCGCGGGCGGCCTGCTTAATCTGTTGACATGGCCGATGATGTTTCTGTCCGGCGTCTGGTTCTCGCTGGATGGCGCACCAAAATGGATGCAGGAAGCATCGAAGGCATTTCCCCTCACCCAGATGCTGGAAGGCGCGCGTACTGTGATGCTCGATGGTGGCGGTATCCTGTCCATCTGGCCGCACTTGTTGGCGCTTGCTGCGATGACGGTCCTGTTTCTGGCACTGGGAGCGGCCGGCTTCAAATGGAAAGCCAGTTGAGTCGAATGCCTTGTCTGTCCTGATATCGCCCGCATATCCGACTGATCGTCGCGGATATGCGGGCTGTCCATGATTCGGTATTTCAAGAGATGGCGGGAACGAAGAATATTGGCGCGGGCGCCGGTTTCTGAATCCGACTGGCAACACGCATTGGCGGGCTGCGGACCTGCACGCCGGCTCGATGCCATGGATCAGGCGCGGCTGCGCGTACTGGTCACTCTTTTCCTGTATGAAAAAAACATCGAACCGGTCCAATCGCTCGTATTATCGAGCGCCGACCGGACCCTGCTGGCGACCCATGCCTGCCTGCCGATTCTGAAACTCGGCATGCACTGGTATCGCGGCTGGCAATCCGTGATCGTCTATCCGGATCTGTTCATACCGCAGCGTACGCACGTAGATGGGGCGGGTGTCGTGCATCGGCAGCATCAGGCATTGGCTGGCGAAGCGTGGTCACAAGGGCCCGTGATCCTTTCCTGGCAGGAAGTAATCAGCGCCGGACAACCAGCCGGTCACAACGTGACGATCCATGAAATGGCACACAAGCTCGATATGCTGAATGGCGAAGCGAATGGTTATCCACCGTTGCAGCCTGGCATGAAGCAAGCCGATTGGTCCCGCACCTTCACCGACGCATGGCAGCGTATGCAATCTGCCTGGCGGTCCGACCAGGCTCTGCCGATAGACGTCTACGGTCTGCAGAGCCCAGCGGAATTCTTTGCGGTCATCAGTGAACTGTTCTTTGAACAGCCGGCCCGGTTGAAACTGTATCTACCCGAACTCTATCCACAACTCGCACTGTTCTACCGTCAGCAACCGGTATCCGATGCGAGCTGACAAATCATAACTGCCGGAGGCTCGACGCGATCGGCATGCGTATGGCACGCACCCCTGGCAACAACCCGCCCAACACACCCATCAGCAATGCATACAGCGTACTGACCAGAAGCAGATGTGGCGTCACCCGGAATTGGAACGCCACTTGTGCAAAATTGGCGCCCATGGTGCTGGTCTCGATGCCATTGAACAGCACATAGGCCAACAATCCGCCTATGACGCCGCCGACGAGACCCAGCAGCAGACCTTCCACCAGCACTGACAGCAGTACCGGCGAGCGGCCAAAACCGATGGCGCGAAGGGTCGCAATCTCCGCAGCACGACTCGACACCGAGTTATACATGGTGTTGATGGCTCCGAAGATCGCACCGATGCCCATGAGAAACGCGATGAATGCGCCAGCGCCAGTGATGAAGTTACTCATGTTCCTGGATTGCTCGGCATAAAACTCGGTCTCCCGGTCAACGCTCACACTCAACTGAGGATTGGTGGTCAGTTCATCCTTGAATGCCTGGAAAGCACTGGGTGATGTGAGTTTGGCGTACACCGATTCCACGGAACTGCCACGCTTGTACGCGGCTTGCATGACCGTCAGATCTCCCCAGACTTCTGACGAATACATACCGCCATCATCGAAGATTCCCACGATCTTCCAATTGTAAGGACCTGAGTGGATCGTGCTGCCGAGCGTCAGCCCCTTGTATTCATGCGACGCGCGCACCCCCACGATCACTTCATTCAGGCCCGGCTGGAAAGCGCGCCCGGCGATGATGCGCGCCTTGTCATGTACCAGAAACGCCTTGCTATCCACACCCCGGAACGGAACGTTGTTATCAAGCCCGGTCGAAATCTTGGGGAGACTGAGCTGCACCAATAGTTCCATCGAGGCCAGCGGACCGTTGTCAGTGGTTGCGATACCGGGCGCTTGCGCAACCAGTTTGGCATCGTTGCCACTCAACACGCTGTTGACTTCGGCGCCAGCGCCGCCGCGCATCACGATCGCGACGTCTGGAGAGCCGGTTTCACGCAATGTCGCATCAAACCCATCGCGGATCGCGAATACCGCCACGAACACCATCACCACGCCGGTGAACCCGATCACGGCAACGATCGAGGAATCCAGACGACTCTTGAGATTGTTCAGATTCAGACCGCAGACGACTGCAAGCTGATATAGCCAGCGGATGGGATTCATATCACGCCCTCCTCAGGGCTGTGGCCACTTGCAAGCGCATGGCCTTGGTCGCCGGCAGCAACCCGGCCAGCATTCCCAACAGGATCATGTATAGCGTGCCGGTAACCACACTGCTGACGGGAAGCCGGAAGTCCGGGAGAAATTGCAACTGGGAGCCGATACCTTTGGCCGCAAAATACGCCAGACTCAGACCGAGTGCACCGCCAATGACTGTTACTAATATCGATTCCGACAGCACCATCAGCGCGATGCTGGCATGCGTGAATCCCAACGCCTTGAGCACAGCCAGTTCATCGGTGCGCTCGCGGATCGATTGCGCCATGGTGTTGGCCGTCACCAGCAACATGCTGAACAACACCGCAGCGACGATGCCGGTGAGGATATCGCCGATATTGCCAAGTTGTGCGGCGAAACTCTGCAGGAATGCTTTTTCCGTGGAAGTCTTGGTCTCGGCATCCGAATTCGCGAACAGTTGATCCACGTGTTCCGCGATCACGCCGGCGTGGTCAGGGTCCGCGATCTTCAAGATGAACATGCCTACCTGGTTGTTACGGAACGCCCGGGTATCGTCCAGATATTTGTAGTGCATCAGAAAGGTGTCTTCCTGTGCACCCGTGAAGATGCCGTCAACATTCACATCCCAGGTGCTGTTGCCGTTCTTGTCACGCCAGATGTTGGAACGTAACGGAAAATGATCGCCGACTTTCCAGCCATATTTATGCGCCACAGCAGCGCCGATCATCACGCCGGTACGATCCTTGAGCCAGTTCTGTCTTTGCTCCAGAGGCATGTGCATATCCTGGTGCACATCGAGATAAGATGGTGCATCCACAGCGAAGGCTGTGATTGGTTGGCGCGGATTCTGAAAATACGCACCGACCCACTCCTGCCAGCTGACTTCCGCGACGCCCGGTATCTTGGCGATGCGCTCGGCATAATTGATCGGCATCGATTGGATCAGGCCGATGCGGTTCATGGTCACCAGACGGTCAGCGCCTGCCAGTTGCACGCCACCGGTGAATGCCTGACGCACCGCGCCCAGCACCCCGAATAGCACGAACGCGACCAGCACCGATAACAGCGTGAACACGGTGCGCGCTTTGCGCCGCATAAGGTTTGCCCAGATCAACGGGAAGAACTTCATTTTTCGGGCTCCGTGGACAACCGTCCCTTGTTCATATAAAGGATGCGGCGCGCACGTGCAGCAGCATGTGGGTCATGGGTAACCATGATGATGGTCTTGCCCTGCTGGCTGTTCAGCGCCTGCAACAAATCGAGTATCTCGTCGCCCGATTTGCGGTCCAGATCGCCGGTCGGCTCATCGCACAGCAACAGCATCGGATCAGCCACGATGGCACGCGCGATACCGACGCGCTGTTCCTGGCCACCCGATAGCTCAGACGGCTTGTGTCGGGCACGATCCGCGATGCCCGCAAGCGACATGGCGGCCTGCACCCGCTTTTTGCGTTGCTCTGCAGATAACCCGGTCAGCAACAAGGGCAGTTCGACATTGCGCTCGGCGGACAATACCGGCAACAGATGATAGAGCTGAAACACGAAGCCGACGCTTCTGGCGCGCCAGTGCGCCAACTGACTTTCGCTGAAACCGGCGATGTCGGCGCCATCGATGTGGATGCTGCCGGAAGTCGGGCGATCGATCCCCCCCAGCAGATTCAGCAGTGTGGTCTTACCGGAACCTGATGGTCCCATCAGGGCGAGGAAATCACCCTTCGGGATATCCAGATTCAGCTTCTCGAGCACCTGGATGGTCTCGCTGCCGCGCTGATATTGCTTGGTGATGCTTTGCAGTTCGACCAGCGCCTGTGAGCTCGCATCGGTCCGTGCTGTAATCGGATTTGCCACACTCATGTTTGTTCCTTGTCGTACCGTTACTCTAGTTTGAAGGTTTTGCCTGGACGCGCGCGCCATCGGTGATCGGTTTGTCCGATGCCACGATCACTTGCTCATCTCCCTTGAGGCCAGCCAGCACTTCCAGCTTGTCGCCTTCGTTCGCGCCGGATTTAATGGCACGACGCTCCGCGTGACCATCGCTTATCACGAATACATAAGGGGTGCTACCATCCCGATGCACCGCTGCCTGCGGGATCAGCACCCGTGAACGGGCGGGCTGCGCACCGCCATCTTCATCGCCGATGAACCAAACCTGCACCGACATCTGCGGCAGGATGCGCGGGTCGAGCTTATCGAAACCGACGCGGACCTTGACCGTCGCTTTGTCCCGGTCCGCTGTGGGGATGATGCTGATCACGTGTGACGAGATGTGCCAGTCCGGATAGGCATCCAGCACCGCATCGACTTTCTGGCCGGTATGCACTCGCTCGATATACGCTTCATTCACGTCCACATCGATTTCGATTGAACTCATGTCAACGATGGTGCAGATGCCGGTGCGGGTGAAACCACCGCCCGCCGACATCGGCGAGATCATCTCGCCAGGCTGGGCATCCTTGGAGACCACGACCCCGGCGAAGGGCGCACGGATCACTGTGTCGTCGAGTAATTGCTGATCAAGCGCCAGATTGTTACGCGCCACGCCGGCTTGTTCACGGGCGCTGTCCATCACGGCTTTGAGACTTGCCTCCTTGGTCGTGGCAGCATCCATGTCCGATTGGCTGACCAGGTGACGCGCATACAAAGCCTTGGTGCGCTCGAGGTCGCGCGCTGCGTTGGCATGTTCCACTTCGCTTTGTGTGGTTTGGGCTTGCGCGGCCGCAAACTGGCTCCTCGCGACATTGACCTGATCCCGGGCAGTGGCATCGTCCAGTCGTGCCAGCACCTGCCCCGTTTTGACATGCATGCCCTCTTCCACCAGCACCTGCCGGACCTTGCCGGTGACTTTGGATGAGACCACTGCCTGCAAGCGTGGCACCACATAACCGGAGGCATTCAATACCCGCGCTCCGGCATTGGATCGATCCTGAACGGACTGTGCCTGCGCGACAGTGACACCGATAGATGAGGGTTTTAACCACCACCAGAGGGAAACTGCAGTGACGGCAGCGAGTACGGCCAGGATACCCAGGAGCACGGGGCGGCTGCGCCGTTTAAGATGTGCGTCATCAGCGCCATGGTCCATGCGCAGTGCGTTCAGGGCATCATGATCCAGAGGCATACCGGCTCCACTTCTCGGGGAAAAATCGCGACTCGAACCGCAACGTGAGATATATTAGCCCGCTTTCACGACCCGCTCAGCGGTCGTGTGTCACCACTTGAACATGACGCTTGTCATCATGCCATGAGCCTGCGACTCATAGATATCGGGGCCAACCTGACCCATGACAGCTTCGACCGCGACCGTGCGGAGGTGATCGCGCGGGCACGTGCCGCGGGCGTCTGTCACATGGTGGTCACAGGCGCCGATCTGGAATCGAGTGCTGCGGCACTGGAGCTTTGCCGGGATTACCCTGCGGTATTGTCTTGCACGGCGGGCGTCCACCCACATCACGCGCGCGACTTCGAGCCCGAGTCCACTCCTGCCAAGCTGCGTATGCTGCTGTCTGAACCGGAGACCGTGGCGGTAGGCGAATGCGGACTGGATTATTTCAGGAATTTCTCGCCACATCCGGATCAGTTACGCGCCTTCGAATCGCAATTGGAACTGGCTGTCGAAACCGGTAAACCGGTATTCATGCATCAGCGCGATGCACATCAGGATTTCATGTCAGTCCTGCACCGATGGCAGGACCGAATCAGTGCCGGGGTCGTGCACTGTTTCACTGGTGAAGATGAGGAAGTCCGTGAGTATCTGGATATGGGATTGTATATAGGTATCACAGGATGGCTGTGTGACGAACGTCGCGGTACCCATCTGCGCGAGCTGGTAAAGTTGGTCCCCGCTGACCGGCTCATGCTGGAAACGGATGCGCCTTATCTGCTGCCACGCGATCTGAAACCCGCGCCCAAAGATCGCCGCAATGAACCGATGTATCTGCCACACATCCTGCGTGCAGTGGCCGCATGTACGGGGCGCTCAGCGCAGCAATTGGCAACTGAGACTACCGCCAATGCGGAACGCTTTTTCAAGCTTCGGCCAACCGGCCACATAGAGTAAAATAATCCGATTCCTATCCATCCAACCTCCCATTCCACCGGAGAATTTATGGACATTCAGAAGATCCGCCGTTTCGTTGACCAGACCTGGGATGACTCGATCCTGCCCGCATTGCAGGAATACATCCGCATCCCCAATAAATCGGTGATCTTCGACCCGGAATGGCAGCAGCACGGGTATATGGAAAAAGCCATCCAGCTCGCAGCCGGCTGGTGCCGCAAGCAGCCGGTCAAAGGCATGAAGCTCGAGATCATGCGTATCAAGGATCGCACGCCCTTGCTGTTCATCGAGATCGACGGTGACAGCGACGACACAGTCCTGCTCTACGGCCATCTGGACAAGCAACCGGAATTTACCGGCTGGAAAGCCGGACTGGAGCCGTGGACCCCGGTGCGGCGTGGCGACAAGCTCTACGGTCGCGGCGGTGCAGATGACGGGTACGCCGTATTTTCTTCGCTCACCGCAATACGCGCTCTCCAGGAACAGGGCATCCCGCATGCGCGCTGTGTACTGGTGATCGAATGTTGCGAAGAGAGCGGCAGCTTCGATTTGCCGCATCACATCGAGACCCTCGGCAAACGGCTCGGCAAAGTAAGTCTGGTGGTATGCCTGGATGCTGAATGTGGCAACTACGACCAGCTCTGGACCACCACCTCGTTGCGCGGCAATCTGGTCGGCACGCTTGACGTTAATGTCCTCACCGAAGGCGTACATTCCGGTGCAGCCAGCGGCGTCGTGCCTTCCAGCTTCCGGGTCCTGCGGATTCTGCTGGACCGGCTGGAGAATCCGCTTACCGGCGTGAGTAAAGTCAAAAGCCTGAAACCCGTGATCCCCGCACAGCGTCGCGCCCAGATCCGCCGTGCTGCCAAGGTGCTGGGAAAAACCGTATACAGCAAGTTCCCGTTTGTGAAAGGCATGCAGCCCTTATCGCGTGACCCGGCGACGCTGCTCGTCAACAACACCTGGGGCGCGACGCTATCGGTCACCGGTGCCGACGGTCTGCCAGCCTTGGGAAATGCCGGCAATGTGCTACGGCCCGCAACCGCGGTCAAGCTGTCTTTCCGCCTGCCGCCCACCGCGGATGCGCGCAAAGCCGGTACGGAAGTGAAACGTATGCTGGAAAAGAATCCGCCTTACAAGGCCCGTGTTCAGTTCAAGGTGGATTCCGCGATGGGCGGCTGGAATGCGCCCGCAGTCGCTCCCTGGCTGGAAACTTCCATGCGCAAGGCATCGAAGGCCTGCTTCGGTGCCGACGCCATGTATATGGGCACCGGCGGCAGCATCCCTTTCATGGGCATGCTGGGCAAGAAATTCCCCAAGGCGCAGTTTCTGGTCACGGGTCTGCTGGGCCCGCACTCCAACGCGCACGGGCCGAATGAATTTCTGCATGTGCCGACCGCCAAGAAACTTACCGCCTGTGTGGCGCAGATCATCGCCGATCATCATCTGCGCGATAAACACTGAGCCCGATCCCTGCCCGTCCGGGCGAACTGCAGACAACAAAAAGCCCCGCGCCAAAAAGCGCGGGGCTTTATATTTATTGAATCAGAATCGAATCCGAACGTTTTTCAGCTACCGCTGGAAATCGTTGCTTGTGCACCGGCGCGCAATCGTTGGGTACGTGACAGGATTTCAGCACCGTCTTGCAGACGTCGCCAGAGCATCTCGATCTGTTCATCCAACGCCACTGGCTTTTTGGGTTTCGTGCGTAACAATGGGTGGGCGAATTCTTCCAGCAACTGGACTGCATCGGGACGACCTTTGGGAAATTTGGCACGCGCTGAAAACAGCACATGTCCCGATATCTGTAGCTCCGGCAACAGCGCACGCACCGCGAGCACCCGATCCTGCATCAGGCGCAGGGGATTCTGAAACTGGGAACGCCAATGGCGGCCGATGATGGTCCAGTGATCCATCTTCTCGGCGCCGAAGATCGCGCCTTCGACGTCGCGCAGATCCAGTACATAAACATTACGGTCGCGCAACATGACGGCGTCGATGACTACCCAACCGCCCATGCCATCGGCAATGGCGACATCACGCAACAGCCGATCCGCGATGCTCGCCAGCAGGTAGCGGCTACGCCGCTCGATAGCGGTCATCCGCCACCAGATCAAAAGACCGATCAGCACTGCCAGCAAAACAGCACATGAGCCTGCGATACCCCATATCAGCCAGTTGTTAAATCCCACCCCGTGCTCCACGTGCACTCTCTCCATAAATTTCGATGTATCCATACGTCCCTGCCAGAGTGCAAACCGCTACTCCGGCAAGTGACTGAACGGATGAAAGCTTATTTTACCTGAACACGGGTACGTCGTCCGTAGCCTTACTTAAAGGCGGACGCGGCCACGCAGCACATCAACGAGCATCACCCAATCGCCCATCAAACTATATGCCGGATATTTGAATGTGGCAGGCCGGTTTTTTTCAAAAAAGAAATGTCCGACCCAGGCAAAACCGTAACCGACCAGGGGCAATAGCCATAACCCCCACCAATGATGCGTGACCAGCACCGCACCCAGGATCACCAGCACCAGGAGGCTGCCAGTGACATGCAGGCGCCAGCATATCCGGTTGCTGTGCTCGCCCAGATAGAAGGGATAGAAAGCCTGAAAACTGTCGAATCGTTGCTGCATGACTGAAGGCATTTTACCCGTGCCGGGCGCCCATGCCAGCCTGCCGCGGCTTCACTCCAGGAGGTAATAGGACTAAAATAGTCCCCTATAAACAAACGAGGCATAGCCATGCTGCGCCTGAGCAAACTGACAGATTACGGCACAGTGGTACTGGCCTATATGGCCGGTCAACCCGGGGCGGTGCATGCCGCGGCCGATGTGGCTGCGGCCACCCGGGTCGGCTTGCCGACGGTGAGCAAATTGCTCAAGATTTTTACGCGTGCCGGCCTGGTGACCTCGTTCCGGGGTGCCCATGGCGGCTATACCCTGACACGCGCGCCCGATGCCATCACGGCTATCGAGATCATCGATGCTATCGAAGGCCCGGTCGCCATCACCCAGTGCAGCCTGGATCACAGTCACTGTGGCATCGAATCGGTATGCGGAGTCGGCCACAACTGGCAGCGCATCAGTCTCGTGATCCGCGAAGCACTCAAGACCGTGACCCTGGCACAACTGACGCGCCCTGCGGTTTCCGATGTCGCGCGCGTGGATATGTCCGTACTGCGCGGCAGCCTCCGTCGGCGCATGACATGAAGGCAGAATCCATGGCAACCCAACCCACTGACGTGGAAAAACTGGTTCGCAGTGAATACCGGCACGGGTTCTTCACCGATATCGAAGCCGATACGGTGGCGCCTGGTCTGAATGAAGACGTGATCCGGTTAATTTCTGCCAAGAAAAATGAACCACCGTTCCTGCTGGAATGGCGTCTCAAGGCATTTCGACACTGGCTTACCATGCAGGAACCCGCTTGGGCGCATGTAAAGTACAAACCCATCGACTATCAGTCGATTTCCTATTACTCAGCGCCTAAATCGAAAAAAGATGCGCCGAAGAGCCTCGATGACGTCGATCCGAAGTTGCTGGAGACCTATGAGAAGCTCGGCGTGCCGCTGCATGAACGTGCCAGACTCGCCGGTGTCGCGGTGGACGCGGTGTTCGATTCTGTATCCGTTGCCACCACGTTCCGCAAGAAACTTGCGGAAGCCGGCGTCATCTTCTGCTCCTTCTCGGAAGCGGTGCAGGAATATCCAGAGTTGGTGGAAAAATATCTCGGCTCGGTCGTACCCTATTCCGATAATTTCTTCGCGACCCTGAATTCTGCGGTATTTACCGATGGCTCGTTCGTCTTCATCCCGAAGGGCGTGCGCTGCCCGATGGAACTCAGCACCTATTTCCGGATCAACGCCGCCAACACGGGGCAGTTCGAACGTACCCTCATCGTCGCCGAGGAAGGCGCCGAGGTCAGCTATCTGGAAGGATGCACGGCGCCGATGCGCGACGAGAACCAGCTGCACGCTGCTGTCGTGGAACTGGTGGCACTGGAAAACGCCAAGATCAAATATTCGACGGTACAGAACTGGTACCCGGGCGATGAGAACGGCGTCGGCGGCATCTACAACTTCGTCACCAAACGTGGCGACTGCCGCGGCGACAATTCGCGAATCTCCTGGACCCAGGTCGAAACGGGATCGGCGATCACCTGGAAATATCCCAGTGTGCTGCTCAAAGGCGACAACTCGGTGGGCGAATTCTATTCTGTCGCTGTTGCAAACCATTGCCAGCAGGCTGACACCGGTACCAAGATGATCCACATCGGCAAGAATACCAGGAGCACGATCGTCTCCAAGGGTATCTCGGCCGGTCGCGGTCAGAACAGTTATCGAGGATTGGTAAAAGTCGTCGCGGCTGCCGAGAACGCCCGCAACTACACCCAGTGCGATTCCCTGTTGATGAGCGACCGCTGCGGCGCGCACACCTTCCCTTATATGGAAGTGAAAAATCCCACAGCAAAGATTGAACACGAAGCAACTACTTCGAAGATCAGCGACGATCAGTTGTTCTATTGCCGCAGCCGCGGGGTCTCCACGGAAGACGCGGTCAACATGATCGTCAATGGCTTCTGCAAGGATGTGTTCAAGGAATTGCCGATGGAATTTGCTGTGGAAGCACAACGGCTGCTGGCAGTCACGCTGGAAGGCGCGGTTGGTTAACCAAATAAATAGACGGAATAGCGAACATGCTCAGCATAAAGAATCTGCACGCCAAGGTTGAAGGTCGCGACATCCTCAAAGGACTTGACCTCGAGGTAAATGCCGGGGAAACCCACGCAATTATGGGTCCCAACGGCTCCGGCAAAAGCACCCTCGCCCACATCCTCGCCGGCCGCGCCGGTTACGAAGTCACGGCAGGCAGTGTCCACTACGAAGGCAAGGATCTGCTCGCGATGGATCCTGAGACGCGTGCCAGAGAAGGCGTATTTCTGGCGTTTCAATACCCGGTCGAAATTCCCGGCGTCAACAATGTTTATCTGCTGAAAGCAGCTTACAACGCCATCCACAAGCACCGCGGCGAGGAAGAGCTCGACGCCATGGATTTTCTCGGCATGGTGAAAGCCAAGATGCAGTTCATGGAGATCGATCCGAGTTTCCTCAGCCGCGCCGTGAACGAAGGTTTTTCCGGTGGCGAAAAGAAACGTAACGAGATTCTGCAGATGCTGGTGCTCGAACCCAGACTGGCGTTACTGGACGAGACGGATTCCGGTCTCGATATCGATGCCTTGAAAGTGGTTGCGAAAGGCATCAACAAATTACGCGACCCGCGGCGCGCCACGCTCATGGTGACTCATTATCAGCGTCTGCTGGATTACGTGGAACCTGATTACGTGCACGTACTGGCCGGCGGCAGGATCATCAAATCCGGCGACCGCCATCTGGCGCAGGAACTGGAAAAACGCGGTTATGACTGGGTATTGGCCGAGGCTGCAACATGACTGCGATAAGCGAAACCATCCGCCCCTATGCAGAAAGCTTCGAGGCGCTCCAGGCCTCGAAAACGACCGATATCCCCGCGTGGCTGTCATCTGTCCGCCGCGCTGCATTCACACGGTTTGCCGAACAGGGGTTTCCTGCGGCCCGCGCCGAAGACTGGAAATACACCAGCACCCGGCCGCTTGAGAAACGCATATTCACACAGGCACCGGTAGAA
>JBOIBL010000178.1:0-2323 GCA_050739495.1 Gammaproteobacteria bacterium
TCAGGTGGAACCAGCTGTGACATTTTAGGCTTTCCGCTACCAGGGCGGACATGCACACTGCTGTCAGCGGGCCAGTTCCGGGGCATCGATCTAGGCTCAGAGGGTACTGAAGCCCGTATCGGGCACTGCAGGAGATGCCATAAACAAACTTGAAAATTGATCTTTTGCTTTCTGGCGGTGTTAAAAATGGCCTCGGAAGCCTCATGTATTTGTATATACATTCCGGTTCCTCGGTCATTTTTGCCTAGCCAGAAACCAAAATCTCTAATTTTCCGGACACACTCTGGACCCGTCAGGTCCAGCTTGTGCTGTTCAATGCGCTGTGCTGTCTGCACCGACCGCCTGGGTCAGCCGTTCATTCATCGCCCGCAGCCGTTCCAGCATCTGCTGATCGATTTGTGTGCTCGCGTTGCGTATCAACAGCACTTCGTGCGAGAGGTTGAGCGCGGCCATCACGGCGATCCGGTCCAAGCCCACAACTTTCCCGGCGGCGCGAATCTCGCGCATCTTGCTGTTCAGCAGTTCCGCCGATTCCAGCAGCGCCAGCCGCTCGTCTTCGGTGCAGGCGACCTGATATTCCTTGTCGAGGATCCGCACGGTAACCGGGGTGAGTTCCTCGCTCATGCATTCTCCTCCAGCGCCTTGAGGCGCGAGATCATGGCTTCGACCCGGGTCCTGACGTGTTCGTTCTTGGCCAGCAGGCCGGCTCGCTCGGTGGTCAGGCTTTCCAGCCGCTCACGCAGGGAACCGTTATCACTGCGCAATTTGCGGCAGGTTGCCACCAGTTCCTCGATCCGGCCTTCCAGCCGTTTCAGTTCCTGTTCCAGCAGTTCACGGGCTTTATCGGTGCTCATGGCTTCACTATAGAGCGCGGATCGGGAAGTGGTCAACGCGGCGTGTTGGGCATCGGTAAAACGACGGTGCTACGATTAGATATTCACAAAATTGACGCAAGCGGATCGCCTGTGGATTTCGACCAACTGCAAACTATCCTGAGCCGTATTGCTGCGCCAGCTGGGGCTGCCGAATCCCATGGTACCTTGTGCGGCGCGATCTGTTCCGGCACCGAACAGGATGCCGCCTGGCGCATGCATGTCCTGGGCGAGTCTATAAGCGACGCCACGGCCCGGGAATGTTACGGCTCACTGGATGAATTGCGGGATATCGCGCGCCGGCAGCTGGCGGGTTTCGACATGGAGTTTGCGCCATTGTTGCCGGCCGACGTGCAACCGCTTGCACTCCGTGTGGAGGCACTCGGACTCTGGTGTCAGGGATTTCTGTTCGGATTGAGTCTGGGCCGTTCCCGCGAGGTGCTCGACAACCTTCCCGGCGAAGCTGGCGAGGTCATCCATGATCTGGTCGAGATCGCGCGCGCGGGCCTGGAATCCGGTGAAAGCAGTAGCGAAGATGCGGACGAACAAGCCTATGCGGAACTGGTCGAATACCTGCGCGTGGCCGTGCAGATACTCTACGAAGAACTGAACCGGAACGCACCAGCTCCGGATTCACCACCGTCCGTGACTCTGCACTGATTCATGCCGCCCATATTTCTCCTCATACGGTAACCCCCATGCAACAACAGGAATTCAGCCGCCGGCGCCGTGAACTCATGCGCATGATGGGTGGCGGCGCCATCGCCATCGTGCCCGCTGCACGCGAGAAGATACGCAACCGCGATACCCAGTTTCCGTTCCGGCAGGACAGCGATTTTCACTACCTGACCGGATTCCCGGAACCGGATGCGATTGCGGTGATGGTGCCGGGTCGCAAACAGGCGGAATACATCCTGTTCTGTCGGGAGCGGGATCCGGTGATGGAGACCTGGAATGGTCGGCGTGCCGGTCCGGAAGGTGCGGTGCGCGATTATGCCGCCGACGACGCGTTTCCCATCGGCGATATCGACGACATCCTGCCGGGGCTGATGGAACGTTGCGAACGGGTGTATTACACCATGGGCAATTATCCGGAATTCGACCGGCGCGTGATCGAATGGGTGAACGGTTTGCGTACCCAGGCCAAGAGCGGCATGCAGTCGCCCCAGGAATTCGTGACGCTTGATCACGTTCTGCACGATATGCGTCTGTACAAGAGCCGCGCCGAGATCGCAGTGATGCGCGCCGCGGCACAGGTTTCGGTGCAGGCCCACGAGCGCGCAATGCAGGTCTGCCGTCCCGGCATGAACGAGGCCGAGCTGGAAGCGGAATTCCTGCACGAGTTCCGCCGTCATGGTGGGACCACCGCCTATAACCCGATCGTCGGTGGCGGCGAGAACGGCTGCATCCTGCATTACGTGGAAAACAACCGCCCGCTCAACGATAACGAA
>JBOIBL010000179.1:0-5232 GCA_050739495.1 Gammaproteobacteria bacterium
GCTGAGAAGATCACCACCGTCGGGCAGGCCATCGACTACATCAAGGAACATCTGCCCAACGCGTAAGGCATTGATTCCACGATGAAGTGCCGTTGCCATCGAGAGGTGGCAACGGCCTTGTCTTTTCTTGTACCCTGAACAGTCAGACAGGCTTTGAGGATTCAGCAGTGTCGAAACGCCGCGTGGTCGTGACAGGTCTTGGCATCATCTCTCCGGTTGGCAATACCGTTGAGGAAGCGTGGATCGCCATCACCGCAGGCAAGAGCGGGATCGGTGCCATCACCCATTTCGATGCAGCGAACTATCCGACCCGTATCGCGGCGGAAGTGAAGGATTTCGATCCGGCCACCTACGTCCCTCCCAAGGACGTCAAGAAGATGGATCCGTTCGTGCATTACGGCATCGCGGCTTCCATCCAGGCGCTCAAGGATTCCGGCCTTGAGATCACCGAGGCCAATGCCGCGCGCGTTGGCGCCGCGGTGGGCGCCGGGATCGGTGGTCTGACCAATATCGAGAAAGCGCACGCTTCCATCATCGAGACCGGTACGCCCCGCAAGGTGTCGCCGTTCTTCGTCCCGTCCAGCATCATCAACATGATTTCGGGCAATCTCTCGATCATGTACGGTTTGAAAGGCCCGAACGTCGCGGTGGTCACCGCCTGCACTACAGCCAACCACAACATCGGTATTGCGATGCGCATGATCCAGTATGGCGATGCGGATGCGATGGTTGCCGGCGGTGCCGAGATGGCGACCACGCCGCTGGGTGTGGGCGGATTCTGCGCGGCACGTGCGCTGTCCACGCGCAACGACGAGCCGCAGAAAGCCAGCCGTCCCTGGGACAAGGATCGCGACGGTTTTGTGCTCGGCGAAGGCGCCGGCGTGCTTATGCTGGAAGAATACGAACACGCGAAAAAGCGTGGCGCGAAGATCTATGCCGAACTCATTGGCTTTGGTATGAGCGGTGATGCGTATCACATGACGGCGCCACCGGAGGACGGTGAAGGCGCGCGCCTGTGCATGGTGAATGCGCTGGCCGATGCCGGCATCGATGCCTCACAGGTTCAGTACATCAATGCGCATGGCACTTCCACGCATGTCGGCGACAAGGGCGAGACCATCGCCATCAAGCGTGCGTTCGGCGAACATGCAAAGAAACTCGCCGTCAGTTCCACCAAATCCATGACCGGGCATTTGCTGGGTGCAGCCGGCGGCGTCGAAGCCATCTTCAGTCTATTGGCGATGCGCGATCAGGTCGTGCCGCCGACCATCAATCTGGATCATCCCGACGAAGGCTGCGATCTGGATTACGTGCCACACACTGCACGCAAGATGAAGCTCGATACTGTGGTTTCCAATTCATTTGGCTTCGGCGGTACCAACGGCACTCTGGTGTTTCGCCGTCTCGATTGAACTCCGCGATATCCGCGCGGCGTAACAACATGTTCACCGCCAGCACACCATCTTTCGTCACCCGCACGCTATCGTTGCCTGTAGATCTGTCCGCGCTGCAGCGTGGCAACCCAACCCGCTATCCCTATCTGCTCGAAAGTGTCGCGCATGGTACGCCGCAGAGCCGCTATGACCTCCTGTTCGCATTTCCAGGTAAACGGCTGGAACTGCATGCAGGTGGTGACTGCGTCGATGAGCAGGGCGCCAAGTTCGAGAACGGGTTCCTGCATGAGCTGGGCCGGTGCTGGCAAGACCAACGCACCGTTGTCGAAACAGAGACAGGTGTAAAGACGCCATTCCGCGGCGGCTGGTTCCTCTATCTCGGCTATGAGCTGGCTGGCCAGATCGAACCGACCCTGAATCTGGCTACCGGTAAAGCTTTGCCGATCGCATGGGCAACGCGCATTCCCGCAGCCGTGGTGATCGATCACCTGAACAGTGTAGTTACACTGGTAGCGGAAGCTGTACATCGCGAGCTGCTGGATGCGATGGAAGCGGATTTGCGCACTACCCGGATTGTGACTACGGCACCGGCCACACTACTGGCATCTGAATTGCGCGAAGAAGATCCGGTCCGTTACCTTGAGGCAGTCAACCGCGCACGCCACTACATCCTGGATGGAGATATCTTTCAGGCCAATTTGTCGCGACTTTGGAGCGCTGAACTGGATCCACAAGCCGCATCTCTGGATATCTACCAGCGCCTGCGGCAAGCCAATCCTGCGCCATTTGCCGGGTTGGCGTTGCATCAAGACGCCGCCATCATCAGCTCTTCACCGGAGCGCCTCGTATCGGTCAGAAACGGACGGATAGACGCCCGTCCCATCGCGGGTACCCGACCTCGACACGCTGACGCGAGGCAGGACGCCGCACTGATCCGGGAATTGATCGAGCATCCCAAGGAGCGCGCCGAGCATGTGATGCTGCTCGATCTCGAACGCAATGATCTGGGCCGGGTCGCACGGACCGGTAGCGTGCGGGTGGATGAGCTCATGGTTATCGAATCCTATACGCACGTGCATCACATTGTGTCGAACGTTTGCGCACAATTGCGTGCCGACATTACTCCCGGTGAAGTCATGCGTGCCGTATTTCCCGGTGGGACCATTACCGGTTGCCCCAAAGTACGTTGTATGGAGATTATCGCTGAGCTGGAACAAACGCCGCGCGAAGCCTATACCGGGTCCATGGGGTACTTGAATCGCGATGGCGATATGGATTTGAATATTCTGATCCGGACTCTGGTGCAGAAAGGTAATCAGCTCGAATTCCGGGCCGGAGCCGGTATCGTTGCCGACTCGATTCCGGAGCGCGAACTCGACGAAACCCGTGCCAAGGCGCGCGGAATGGCGCGCGCGCTGGGCGTGCAAGTATGAATGAACGTTGCTGGATCAATGGTGAACCCGGTACGCTAATTGCGGCTGCGGACCGGGGTTTGCAATACGGTGACGGCGTGTTCGAGACCATGGCGGTGCGGCACGGCCGAATAGTGTTATTGGAAATGCATCTGCAACGGCTTGTGGAGGGTTGTGAACGATTGGGTATTCCACCGCCGTCGGTCGCATCGATTCATGGCGAGCTTAATGCCGCAGTGCCCGATCAGGAACGTGCCATCCTGAAGCTTATCGTTACCCGTGGCAGCAGCGGCCGGGGTTACCGACCGGCTCAGACCGTGACTCCAACACGGATATTGGCTCTGCACGATTGGCCCGCATATCCGGAGAGCTGGTGGCAAAACGGTATCCACGTCCGAATTTGCAAAACCATTCTGGGTGGCAATCCACAGCTTGCGGGAGTTAAACACCTGAACCGTCTGGAACAGGTGCTGGCGCGTGCCGAATGGTCCGATGCGGATTCGATACAGGAAGGCTTGATGACGGATGCTGACGGCGCGGTGATCGAAGGTACAATGACGAATGTGTTTGCGCGGCTTGCCGACGGAACCGTGACGACACCGGATGTGAGTGTTTGTGGCGTGGCCGGCGTCATGCGTCGTTACATCATGGAGAGGGCGGAACAGATGAGTGTGCCGATACGTGTCAGCAAACTGACAATCCAGGAACTGAATGAAGCCCAGGAGATATTCGTATGCAATTCGGTCATTGGCGTGTGGCCGGTAAACACGATCGGCGAATGGAGTTATCCGGTGGGTGAGATGACGCGCGAAATTCAGCAATGGACCGATGAATTGTGATGCGCCTGATCCGTATATTCAGGATATTGGTTTTGCTGGCAGTCGCCTGCCTGTTGATCGGTGCAGTGCTGTTCTATCGTATTTGCTATGTGCAACCATTGTTGAGCGAGCGGCAGCCGGTGGTCGTGGAAATTGCATCGGGCAAACCATTGCGCGTCGTCGCGCGCGAGCTTGGACAGCAAGGTGTATTGCCGCACCCCTTGAGTCTGGTTCTGCTCGCGCGTTTACGTGGAGAATCCGGCGCCATGCGCGCAGGTGAATACCGGATACAACCGGGTACGACTGTCGCCGAGTTGCTGAACCAGTTTGTGAGTGGTCATGTGGTCCTGCATTCGCTTACTCTGGTGGATGGATGGGATTTCAAACAGGTCTTCGATGCGGTCGAGCAGGACTCATATCTGGCTCATACCCTGCAGAACATGACACCGGCCGAGGTAATGGCCCGGTTGGGTCATCCGCAACAATATCCGGAAGGGATGTTCTATCCTGACACCTACAGTTTTTCGCGCGGGACCACTGACGTATCATTTCTGCAGCGTGCCTATCAGAGCATGCAGCAGAAACTGAATGCGGCCTGGACAGCACGAGCAACGGATCTGCCGTACAAATCGGCATACGATGCGTTGATCATGGCGTCGGTCATCGAGAAGGAGACCGCTCAACCGGCAGAGCGTACCCAGATCGCAGGGGTGTTCGTGCGACGGTTACAGAAAGGCATGAAGCTGCAATCCGATCCGACTGTGATTTACGGTTTGGGCGATGCCTATAACGGCGATATCACTTTCAAGGATCTGCGTAAAGATACGCCTTACAACAGTTATACCCGACACGGACTTCCGCCGACTCCGATCTGCATGCCGGCACTCGCATCCATCCAGGCGGCTTTGCATCCGGCGCCCGGCGATGCACTCTATTTCGTCGCCAGGGGGAACGGCACCCACCAGTTTTCTGCGACCCTGGCAGAGCAGAATGCCGCAGTACAAAAATATCAGCTGTCTGATAAGCATAAGCACAAGTCATGAGCAAAGCACGTTTTATCAGCGTCGAAGGTATCGAGGGGGTAGGGAAATCCACGCATCTGGGATTTATCCGCGACCAACTTGTCGCCCGAGGGCTGGACGTCCTGATGACGCGCGAGCCGGGTGGCACGCCGACTGCGGAACGGATCCGGGCGTTGTTGCTTGATACCGGTTCCGAATCCCTGCCGCAGGAAGCAGAGTTGTTGCTCATGTTTGCTGCCCGGTCCTTGCATGTAGAGAACGTCATCCGTCCGGCGCTGAAAGCAGGCCGGTGGGTGGTGTGCGATCGCTTCGTCGATGCCAGCTACGCCTATCAGGGTGGCGGCCGCGGCATGCCGTCACAACGTATCGCAACCCTGGAGCGTTGGGTCTTGAAAGGACTCAAACCGGATTTGACCTTGCTGCTCGATGCGCCGGTGGCGGTGGGCCTGGCGCGCATGACGAAACGGGGGCCGCGTGACCGCTTCGAGCGTGAGCAGGCAGCTTTCTTCAATCGCGTCAGACGCAACTATCTCGCGCGGGCAAGACGCGAGCCGCGGCGTCTGCAGGTAGTGAACGCCGACGGTGA
>JBOIBL010000180.1:0-22845 GCA_050739495.1 Gammaproteobacteria bacterium
ATCCAGAGCGGTCATGGCCATGACCGTCTGATCAGCGAGACTGCGTTCTCCGAACGTAGCCCGGTTCCCGATACGCGCGAGCTGCAGCGCGATCGCGCGACGAGCGCTGGCGTCCAGGTGACGTTTCTGCAGGTAGGCCGTGATCTCTGCCGCCAACGGTCGCAGTCGGTTGATCGCCGCTGTGCGTCCGCTGGTCCCCATTGCTGCATGCAGGTCTGCCAAAGCCATCGACCAGCGCTGGGCGAGACCGGGATTGGTCGCATTCAGGATCGCCGTAACCATCCGCATGTGGCTCATCGCAATGGGCAGCCGGGTTGGGTTGTCGTCGCCAGCTGCCGCGTAATCGGAATCCGGCTGTATCGGTTGGTGGCAGCTATAGCAGTTGTATGGGTAGAAATCCGGCGTCGCCCCCGCATCCGATGCGAACCGATCGAGCAGCCGTGAGACTGCCACCGATTGCCCTATGGCCCAGGTATCAGCGGGTCCGACGTAATGCTTACGCTTCAGATAATCGGCCGTAACACGGTAATGGGCCGGTTCGATTGCGGTGAAAGTCGTGAGCTCGAACAGCAGCGGCGGATGTCCTGCAGCCATGACAGCATGCGTCATTACCTTGTCGGCCGAACCATAGTGGCAACCGAGACAAAGGTTTGCGCGTTGTACCGGATCCTCGGTCGCGTACATCCCCTCTTTCAAATTAGTCGCATGGCTGCGTTTGGTCAGCGCGTGGTCGGTGATCCAGCGCTCTGCGCCGCCATGACACACTTCACAGCCGACCCCATCACTGATCGAGAACTTGATTCCGCGCTGTTCGACGGGAACATCATCGGTATGGCAATCCACGCAGCGAGTGGATTTTGATGGATCCACGATACCCAGGTGCCTCGCGATGGCCAGGCTTCGTGCGGTCAGCAGACTGTGATAGGCCCGGGAATGAGGATCGTCACGCTGCCAGGTCAGATATTCATTATGATGTAATACGCCCTGCCCGGACTGCGCCGTGGTGCTGCCGTGACAGTTACTGCCGGCGCAACTGGCAACCCCGAGGTGCTGGGCTGGACGTCCACCTGGGGGGGTTGCCTTTGCGCCGACACATACGAAAAGTGCGCCAATCAACGCCACCATGGGATACATATCAGATGAACCGGATGCACCCGTCCACATTCTGCTAATCTCTTGTCTGGCTTGAGGATTCGCCCCGAAACAGCGTAAGTCTGCATTGTTGTCTTATGGTGGCATGGGGTCAACCGGGGGTAACGCCAGGGGAATCGTGGCCGAATGGACAAATACAACGTCGCCATCATCGGTTCCGGTCCGGGAGGCCTGAGCGCAGCATGTCGGGCCGCTGAATCCGGGCTGTCACATGTACTGTTGGAAGCCACGCCGCACATTTCAAATACGGTCTATCGTTATCAGAAAAACAAATTCGTGATGGCAGAACCGGCGGTTTTGCCTTTGCGCAGCCCCCTGCCCTTTGCGGCCGGTTCCCGTGAAGATGTCCTGAGCGCATGGGCGCACCGTGCGGATGAACTCCAGATTAACCTTCGACACAAATCCGAGGTCATGCAGATCACGGGCAGTCGCGGCGAGTTTCTGCTGACCATGCAAGACGGTACCCGGCTGCAAGCCGATGACGTCGTGCTCGCCATCGGCCTGCAAGGCAACATCCGCAAATTGGGCGTTCCCGGCGAAGATCTGCCGCCAGTGCAATACCATCTGGATGATCCCGACGAGTACAGCGGTGAGACCATCGTGGTCGTGGGTGCTGGCGACGCGGCAATCGAGAATGCGATGGCGCTGATCAAGCAGAATCGGGTGATCATCGTGAATCGCAAGGGCGAATTCAGTCGCGCCAAGGAAGCCAACAACCAGGCGATTCTCGCGGCGATCCAGAGCAAGACCATCCCGCTGGAATGCTATTACAACAGTGGTGTGGTCAAGGTCGAAGTCCCGGCGGATGCCGCTGCAGGCCGACGCGCGCGCCTCGTGCTCAACACCGGTGAAGGCGAGGCCGAAATCCATTGTGACCGTATTATCGGGCGCCTAGGCGCGTCTCCGCCGCGCGCATTCGTCGAAGCTTGCGGTGTTCAATTCCCGAATAACGATCCGGCGGCCGTACCCGCAGTCAGCGCCCGCTATGAATCGAATGTGCCAGGGCTCTACATCATCGGCGCGCTGGCCGGTTATCCGCTGATAAAACAATCCATCAACCAGGGCTACGAAGTCATCGAGTTCATCGCAGGAAACGCAGTAGAGGCAGCGGATACGCCGCTGCTACGCGAGAAATTTGCCCCCATCAGCGGTGGCAGGGATGTAGATGCGGTACTGGATGAAATTCAAGGCACGGTTCCCCTACTCGCCCCGCTCACACGGTTGCAGATGCGCGAGTTTCTGCTCGACAGCACCATCCATGTGCCACAGCCCGGCACCGTAGTGTTCACACAGAACGATTACACCAACTCCATATACTTTATTCTCAGGGGGCGCGCCGCAGTGCAACTGCGTGCGGATGACCCGACTGCCAGTATCCGTCTCCGACCCGGTCAGTTCTTCGGCGAAATGGGTTTGATATCGGGGCGCAGACGCAGCGCCAGCGTCGTCGCTGGCACTGATTGTGTCCTGCTCGAGACGCCACGGCGGTCGATGTTGCGGCTGATGAGTTCGGTGGAATCCGTGCAACGTTATATCGACGAGGTATTTCTACTGCGCGCGATCCAGGCACATATAGCACCCGGCTGCAGCGCCGAGGAACTTGCCGAATTGGTACATTCTGCAAAAGAATGTCACTACCGTGCCGGCGAGATACTGTTCCATGAAGGTGAAGCTGGAGACTGTCTGCACCTTATCCGGTCTGGTGCGGTCACCGTTTCGAGGCAATTGATCGATCGCGAAGTGGTTCTGGCCTACGCGCCAGCTGGCCAATATGTTGGTGAAATGGCCCTGATCAGCGATCTGCCACGCAGCGCAACGGTCAAAGCCGCAGTCAAAACCGAAACCATCCGTCTGGACGGAGCTGATTTCAAGGCCTTGATGGATCGGCATGCCGATGTCGCGGCGCGAGTGCGTGATGTGTACGCAGAACGATTGACGCACGACATTGCCATGTCCGCCAATCCGGAAGCCGGCAGTATCATCTCGTTTCTGATGCAACAAGGAATGGGGGAAGCGACCGACATTCTTTTGATTGACGAATCGTTATGCGTACGTTGCGATCATTGTGAGCGCGCTTGTGCGGCGACCCATGGCAACGTCTCGCGCCTGGATCGTGACGCGGGTCCGAGTTTCGCCAATGTACATGTCCCTACATCCTGCCGGCACTGCGAACATCCGCATTGCATGAAAGATTGCCCACCCGATGCCATTCATCGCGCTGCCAATGGAGAGGTCTATATAGACGACAGCTGCATAGGTTGCGGTAATTGCGAAAAGAACTGCCCGTACGATGTCATCCACATGGGGGTGCCTGATAAACGCGCTCTGGGTGTCGTGAGCTGGCTGCTCACCGGGTTCGGACTGGAACCCGGGGCCGAGACTCATTTGCAACCCGACCTGAATCACAAGAAGCTGGCTGTAAAATGCGACATGTGCAAAGACCTGAGCGGCGGACCGGCCTGTGTGCGCGCCTGCCCTACCGGTGCGGCGTTGCGAGTGAGTCCAGAGAAGTTCATGCAATTGGTGAGTAACGATTGAGCGCACCATGCAGGACAGTTTTCTCACCTATCGAAACTTTCGTTATCTGAAATCAAGCATCGTGCTGACGACAATCACGATCGTGCTGTATGTGAAATTTCGACCGGCCACCGGGCCAGGCGGTGCCACCTGGGTGGGGTACACGCTGGGCACCCTGGCGGCGGCCATCATCCTGTTGCTCTTGTGGTTCGGTATACGCAAGCGGCAGTTTCGCTCGAGCACGGGCAACCTGCGCGGGTGGTTATCAGCACACGTTTACCTCGGCGCCGCTCTGCCGGTCATCGCAACCCTGCATTGCGCTTTCCAGTTCGGTTGGAATGTGCACACACTGGCCTATGTCCTGATGATGCTGGTCGTTGTCAGTGGTGCATATGGGCTTTACGCGTACGTTCGTTATCCTGGATTGCTGACCGCCAACCACATGAATCGGCCTGCACAGACCGTATTGGATGAAATCTCCCAGCTGGATGACCGTTGTCTGGAACTCGCTGAAAATATTGATTCCGCTACCTACCAAGCGGTGCTTCGATCCATCCGTCGCGTGCGCATCGGCGGCAGTGTATGGCGCCAACTACGCGGTGGCAGCAGGCGTGCGCGGCTTGCTGAGCGGGGTGCACATGAACTCTTGCTGCGCCAGGGAATGCAGCTTGTCTCCAAGATCAAATCGAAGGAGTACTCACGGGAACAGGCAATGAAAGCCGGATTGACGTTGCAGGTGATGGCCGAGCAACTCGCCACCACCGGTTCTGGCACACAGGTTGAAACCTTGCGCGAACTCATGGAACTGATGGGTCGCAAGCGCCAGTTGGTACACCAGTTAAACGATGACATACGTTTGCGCGCCCATCTCCAGATCTGGCTGTACATCCATATCCCCCTTTCATTGGCGCTACTCGCGGCTCTGATCGCACACGTAGTGGCCGTGTTCTTCTACTGGTAGCAGCATGCGATATCTGGTACGCAGGGTCTTACGCAAGTCCGCCTCCGGGCAAGTGCACCAGGACAGCGATTACGATACCGAAAACCTGAGTATAGGACGCGCCGCCGGCCAGCAGGTGTTCCTCGCCGACATGCAGGTGGCGCTCCAACACGCCGTTATCAAGCCATTCGGCAAGGCGCGTTTCGGGTTACAAGCTGTCGGCGCGAACCAGTTGCGTGTCAATAACCGCATTACACAATCGAGTACGCTCGGGATTGGCGATCAGATCGACATCGGGCACATCCGTCTCTCGGTAACCGAGCCGCCGGAAGGCTACGACTTTGCTATCGAAATCCTCCCCGCAACCGAAACAACCGGGAAAGCTCTCGATGGCGTCGGCGCGCTATCACTCAGGGCGACTGGGGCAAGTGTCCGCCCCTGGGCATGGTTGTCATTTCTGCTGATACTCGGGTTAAGCCTTGGCATCCCCCTGTATTTCGGGATCAGCACCATGCATATCCACGCACGATCCGGTGCGCGGGCGGGATCCCCGGCTCCAACCAATGTGATGCAGGCTGTCATGAGCGGAGCAGATCACACACCCAATAATCAGGCATGGAGTCCAGGGCCTCTGACCGATGCCCATCGTTTCATCGCCAATGATTGTGCTCGTTGTCACACCTCATCTTTCATGCCGGTGACAAACAACGCGTGCCTGAGTTGTCATGTCAATCTGCCCGCGCATGCGGATTCCTCCCCCGCGCTGAGCGAAGTCGACTTCAAGGAAGCACGCTGCACCAGCTGCCACCAGGAACACCATGGCAATAACGCACTGATCATATCAGCCAGCAGCAGTTGTACCGATTGTCACTCCGATCCCCATTCACGTATGCCAGGCAGCAAACTGCCTGCAGTGACCGATTTTGCAGATCACCATCCACAGTTCCGGGTCGCGCTTCTGATACTGGGCGACGATTGGCATTTCACAACGCGGAATGTCTCTCTCGATGAAGCAAATCCGAAACGTAACCCGGGGCTCAAGTTTCCCCATGACAAACATCTCTTGCCCGAAGGCGTGAAGCGTTCGGACGGCAGCGTCGAAAAGCTCACGTGTTCAAGCTGCCACATATCGGATGCCGGCGGCGTTGGATTCCTGCGTCAAAGCTTCGAACAGCAATGCGAACGCTGTCATAAGTTGAGTTTCGAACCGACAGATCCAGGCGCCAGGCTGCCACACGGGAATGTGCAGGAGGTATGGTCGTTCCTGCGAGGTTACTATTCACGGCTAGCATTGGGTGGCGGCGTGATCTTGAAAGATGCGCCAGCCGTCGTCAGTCAGTACCACCGACCCAGCCAGGTGCTGGCTCCTGACAAGCAACGCGCAGCACTAGCCTGGGCAGATGACAAAGCCAGCTCGGTCGCCAAAGAGGTATTCGCCTATCGTCTTTGCATTACCTGTCATGAAATACGGAAAGTCGCCAACCCGACGCCGCTTTGGCAGGTTGCACCGGTGATGCAGCAGACAAGCTGGTTTCCAGCCGCCAGATTCAGGCATGGCGCGCACTCGAAACTTGGTTGTGATTCCTGCCACACGGTTCGTTTTTCCAAGACCAACCAGGACGTCCTCATGCCGGGCATTGCCAAATGCCGGCAGTGTCATGCAGGCGGTGACAAATCCGCATCCGGCATGGCCGTGTCATCAAGCTGCGTCAGCTGTCACGGTTTCCACAAAGCATTGCGACATGGAATGAACGGCGCGTTGTTGCCTGCGGATTTCATGGTGCAGAACCTTGAATCGCCGCAGCACTAAGCTCATAGCGCTGGCTATCTCGCTGCTGCTGACTGCTTGTGGTGGCGGTCACGATGCTTCGACAGCAAGCCCAGCGATTACAGCACAGAGCCTGACCACGACGAATGTCGGAAAGGTAGTCTCGCAAGCGGTGCAGGAAGCAGCCGCGCGCAAGCAACCTGCGACCATCGCGGTTGTGGATCGAAGCGGAAATGTACTTGCAGTATTTCAGATGAATGGCGCCAAGGATCCGATACGGATCGCGTCAGGGCGCAATGTGCAAGGTGGACTGGAGGATATCAACGTCGTTCCCGCGAGTCTGGCGGCGATCGCCAAAGCCATCAGCGGTGCTTACCTGTCCTCCGATAGCAACGCATTCAGCACCCGTACTGCAAGCCAGATCATAGAGGAACATTTCGATCCGGGTGAGCTTGGGCAACCGGGAGGGCCGCTCTTCGGGGTACAGTTCAGCAGCCTGCCCTGCTCCGATCTGGCAACGCGATACGGCGGTGCGGGACCTGGAGCAGGTCCACAGCGTTCACCGCTTGGCCTGGCCGGTGACGCAGGTGGTTTCCCGCTTTATAAGCAGGGCATCCTGGTCGGCGGCATTGGTGTGATGGCCGATGGGGTCTACGGGATTGCTGATACCAGCACGGATACCGACGACACTGACGAATACATTGCGCTCGCCGCGACCTCCGGCTTCGACGCACCGGATGCGATACGTGCCGACCGCATCACCGTCAATGGTTTGTCACTGCATTACAGCGACGCGAGCATCGCCGCGCTGGCACGTAACCCGGCGGGCGCAACACCGTTCTCCGCGATCAATAACAGTGTCGGGCAACTGCTGACGGTAACCGGCTACAGCGATGGCCAGTTGCATGCCGGTACGAGCTTCAATACGTCCGGTTCCGGCGTACGCGCCGATGCACAGGAGTTTCCGGGGCTCGATGCCTACGTGCTGGTGGATGACTCTAACACCCCGCGCTTCCCACCACGCGCAGGTGGCGACGGCCTGTTAAGCCTGACGGAAGTGCACACGATACTTGCAGATGCGCTCGGCGTGGCAAGTGAAGCACGCTCGCAGATCCGCCGACCGGTCAACAGCGCGGCGAACGTCTCCATATCGGTGGTGGATACGCAGGGTCAAGTACTCGGCGTGGTACGCAGCGCCGATGCGCCGGTATTCGGCACTGATGTCTCCCTGCAGAAGGCACGCACCGCCGCGTTCAACTCCAGCGCAGCTGCAGCGGCCGCATTGCAAGGTGCACCGGATGCCGCATACCTAGCGAATGGAGAACACTCGCCGTTACGGAACTACGTAACCGCAGTGCGCGCATTCCTCGGTGTGCCAACTGCACTGGCGGATGGTGCTTACGCATTTTCCGATCGCGCCGGCGGTAACATGGCGCGTCCTTTTTTTCCGGACGGCATCGATACGGAACCCAACGGTCCGTTCGGCAAGCCGCTGAACGCCTGGAGTCCATTCAGCACGGGTCTGCAGGAGGATCTGGTGAACAATGCCATCATCCAGCATATCGTCTACGTGCTGGGTGGTGGTGCAGACGTCATTCAGAATTGCACCAGCATTTCGCAGATCGCCAACGGCATCCAGATCTTTCCCGGCAGTGTGCCGATCTATCGCGGCAAACAACTCGTAGGTGGCATCGGCGTATCCGGTGACGGTGTCGACCAGGATGATCTGATCGCTTTCATGGGGCTTTACCGCGCAGCGCAATCGTTGGGCACCGTCAATGAAGCCCCTGTCGCCATGCGTGCCGACCAGCTATCTCATCAGGGAGTGCATTTGCGATTCGTTCAATGCCCCCAGGCACCTTATCTCGGGAGCGACGCAGAAGATGTGTGCTCAGGCAAGTAACCTGATCGCCGTGCTGCTTTGCTGTGCCTTGGCTCAGCCGGCGCTGGCTGACCAGGAAGTGCCGCCGTATCGTCGGCCAGGTACACCCGTTCCGCCGCCCACTGCACCGAGTACTGCGAATCCCAATGCCAGAAGCGGCTTGCAGCCAGTGCCACCACCGCCCGCGAATGCGGTCTATAGCCAGGTACCGGTCGATGATCGCTGGAGCCTGCCGCAGGTGTTCGGATTCGTTACGCCACGCTGGTATGACCCCTACCACCAGAACCGCCTGAAGGGCGATCTACCAATACATGGCGACTGGTTTCTGGATCTGAATTTTGCCTCGGACAGCGTCTATGAGTCCCGTTATCTGCCGACCCCCGTGGCACCACAATCACCCGGACATGCCGGGGCCCTGGATGTAATCGGCAATGGTTCACAAAGCTTCTTCAATCAGAACCTGTTGCTGGCTGCCGATTATTATCAGGGGGACACGACGTTTCGCCCACCCGAATATGAATTTCGCGTCGCGGGAGTATTCAACTACAACCACACCGAGACCGGCGAGAACCGCGTCCTCAAGGTCGATCCACGGACCGGGACAGTCCGCAATGACAATTTTTTCGGCTTGCAGGAGGCGTTCTTCGAGAAACACTTGCGCGACGTGTCGCCGAATTACGATTTCGATGCGCTGCGCATCGGTCTGCAACCATTCACCAGTGATTTCCGCGGCTTCCTGTTCATAGACAACGCGCCCGGTCTCCGCCTGCTGGGTACGCGCGACAGCAACACGATGCAATACAACATCGCCTGGTTTCGCCTGCTCGAGAAAGACACCAACAGCGGACTCAATGCCGTCGGTCAGAGTCCACGGCGTGACGATGTGTATGCGATGAACGTCTACTGGCAGGATACGCCGAGCATGGGTTACACCTCACAACTGATCTATATCTTCAACCGCGACCGCGAAGGCGATGCCGGCGCATACTACGATCGTAACGGTTTCCTGGTACGCCCGGCATCGCTGGGTCAGGAATTGCCGCGCAATTATTTCGTTAATTATCTGGGTTACAACGGCGACGGCCATTTCGGCCGCTTGAACCTGACTGATTCGCTATATGGCGCATTCGGGTGGCAGGATAACAGTCTGTTTACTGCCGGCTCCAGCCGCATCCGCGCATGGTTCGCAGCAGCGGAACTGTCCTGGGATTTCGATTGGGCGCGGGTACGTGGCTCGCTGTTGTACGCCAGCGGCGACCGCGATCCATACGATCATACCGATACGGGTTTCGATGCCATTGTCCAGGCACCGCTGTTCGCCGGTGCCGACACCAGCTTCTGGATTCGTCAGGCGGTGCCATTGATCGGCGGTGGCGGTGTCAGCTTCACCACTCGCGACGGCATCCTTAACGATCTGCGTTCTTCTTCGGTTCAGGGACAGTCCAACTTCACCAACCCCGGCACCCGGCTGGTGGGAATCGGCACCGACACCGATCTCACTCCCGAATGGCGTTTGTCTACGAACTTCAACCAGTTGTGGTTCGACAATACCGCCATGCTGGAGACGTTGCGCAGCCAGGGCGATATCTCCAGGAACATCGGGCTGGATGCCTCGGTCGCAGCGATCTACCGTCCGCTGTTCAACCGGAACATCATCGTGCGGGTATCCGGCGCAGTGTTATTCCCGGGAGCCGGTTATCGTGAATTGTATGGCGATCGACGCGGCTACTCGCTGCTCTTCGATCTCATCCTGACCTATTGAGCGAGGGATACCGCATGTTACGGGCACGCCTTCTGCTGACACTCCTGCTACTGGCGGCTGCCGTCAAGATACATGCTGCGACGGCCGATTATCCAGCCGCACCGGCGCAGCAGAGCGCCGCTGCAGCCGAACAGAAGAGCATCGGCTGCAACAGCTGTCACAGCAAAAGCGACGCACCCACCATGCATCCTTTCCCTGGAGTGAATCTCGGTTGTGTGGATTGCCATGGTGGTGATGCCACGGTCGTCAGGCCGGCAGATATCGCGCCCGGCACAGATACCTATCGTGCGGCATTGCGAAAGGCTCATGTGCTGCCGCGTTGGCCGCAGGCGTGGGATTGGCCTTCGAGCGCCAACCCTGCCCGCAGTTACACCCTGCTCAACCGGGAATCGCCTGCGTATGTGCGTTTCATAAATCCGGGTGACTTGCGTGCTGCAGACGCCGCCTGTGGCGCCTGCCACCAGGAGATCGTCGAAGCGGCCAAACGCAGCCTCATGGCCACCAACGCCATGTTCTGGGGAGGTGCCGGTTACAACAACGGACTGGTGCCGTACAAGCACTATGTGCTGGGAGAATCTTACACAGACGAAGGTAAAACGGCCCGAATTGTCGGGCCGGTGAAACCCGATGCGAATATGTCGGCAAAGGGCATCTTGCCAGAATTGTGGCCACTACCTAACTGGGAAACTATGCCGACACCGGATATCTTCCGGGTTTTTGAACGCGGTGGACGTACGGCCGGCACACTGTTTCCTGATCCTTCCTTACCCAACGACAGCGGCGGCATCGAGAAACTGCAGGAACCTGGCCGGCCCGATATCCACTCCGGTAACCGGGGCAACGGTACCGGTAACCGCATCGCCATCTCGCTGTTGAATCTGTACAAAACACGGCTCAACGATCCGAGCATGTGGTTCCTCGGTACCAACGACCAACCTGGCGACTACCGCAGTTCCGGTTGTTCTGCCTGCCATGTGGTGTATGCCAACGATGCAGATCCGGTTGATTCCGGTCCTTATGCCCGTTACGGTCATTGGGGCCAAAGTGCAAGCGTGGATCCGACCATCTCGCACAATCATCCCGCGCATCCGCTGTTCCACAAGTTCACTCTCTCCATACCCACCAGCCAGTGCATGGTCTGCCACATGCACCAGCCCAACATGTTCATGAATTCCTACCTCGGTTACACGATGTGGGATTACGAAGCAGATGCGCCGGCGATGTGGCCAAAACAGCAACACAATCCCACGCCTGAAGAGACTCGCCGGGTGAACGATCGTGACCCCGAAGGTGCCGTCATGCGCGGCAACTGGCGCGACCTGAATTTCCTCGCAAATTCTGCGTCGCTCAATCCGAAGCTGCACGATACCCATTTCGCTGACTATCACGGTCACGGTTGGATGTTCCGCGCGGTATACGAACGCGATCGCCAGGGAAATCTGCTCGACGTCCATCGGCACATCATCCCGGAGAGCGATCCGCATAAACTCGATAAGGCCGTGCAGCTTATGGATATCCATGCCGAGAAAGGCATGCAGTGTGTGGATTGCCATTTCGCCCAGGACAGTCACGGCAATGGTCACATCTACGGCGAAGTGGCACAGGCCGTGGAGATCGATTGCGTGGATTGCCACGGCAGTGTCGATCGGCTGCCCGTGCTTCGTACCAGCGGTCCCGCCGCTCCACCCGGAGGGACGGATCTATCCACCAAACGCACACCGTTCGGCGCGCTGCAATTCGAATGGATCGACGGTTCATTGTGGCAACGTTCACTCGTGACCCCGGCACTGAAATGGCGTATCAAACTGGTGAGACGCACGGTCACTCCCGGCGACCCGGATTACGATGCTAAAGCAGCGCGCGCCAAACTCATGTCCACTGACACCAAGACCCAAGCCTGGGGACTCAAGGTAGCGCAGGATAAACTCGCCCATCCGAATGATCTTATGACCTGCCAGTCCTGCCACAGCTCATGGACACCGAGCTGCTCCGGTTGCCATCTGCCCACCGAGGCCAACTGGAAAACGGCGAAGCATCATTATGATGACGAGCTGACCCGCAATTACGCGACCTACAATCCACAGATTGCACGCGCCGACATGTACATGCTGGGTATTCATGGACCGGCAAAAGGTGACCGAATTGCACCCATGCGATCGTCATCGGCTGTGATGGTGTCTTCCAGCAACGCCAACCGGGACATCGTCTATACACAGCAGGTGCCGATCTCGGCTGCCGGGTTCAGT
This sequence comes from Gammaproteobacteria bacterium, assembly GCA_050739495.1. Lineage (GTDB taxonomy): Bacteria > Pseudomonadota > Gammaproteobacteria > Natronospirales > REEB76 > DASSKW01. The sequence continues at coordinate 12,268 of JBOIBL010000180.1, forward strand.
TCCCAGGCTTTCGCACCCCACTTTCCGCATACCGTGCGCACGGTCGAAACCAAGCAGTGCGAAGACTGCCACCTTTCAAAAGAGAACGATAACAACGCCACCATGGCGCAATTGCTGATGCTCGGCACCGGCTACGTGAATTTCATCGGTTACCACGCCTGGCTCGGCGGTGATGGCGGCATCAGCGCGGTACGTGTCACGCATTGGACTGAACCACAGGCGGTGATCGGCAGCTATCTGGAACGCTACGTGTATCCCGACGACTACGCCATGCATCAGGCAAAAAAAGATCTGCTGCAATTCGCCTCCAACCATGGTGCGGGTGACGTGGGCTGCCTGCAGTTGCGTGGTGAATACCTGTACTCAGCAGAAGGTCGACACGGGATGCGTGTGTACGATGTGGCATCCATCGGCAACAAGGATGTCTCCCAACATATCATCACCGCGCCCTTCTCACCTCTCGGTCAGCAAGATTACATCAAGTCATCGGATGCCACCTGTGTCGCATTGCCCACCGACCAACCTGTCGACCCCCGTCGTGACCACGGCAAACTGATGCGGGAATTGAATGAAGAACAACCCATGCACCCGATCTACAACTACGCCGTGGTCACTGATGCGCGCGAAGGCCTGATTCTTACCAATGTCGATACGCTGGCGGATCGTGAGCCGCGTAACAATTTCCTGACACGCGCTTTGACCTACAATCCGGGCGGCATCCTGAACGGTGCCCGCTATGTATCGCTGGGTGGCTACTACGCCTACGTGGCCAGTGATGCCGGTCTTGTGGTGGTGAATTTAGATAGCCCGCTTGAACCACGGATCGCAGCAGTACTCCCCATCAAGGATCTGCGAGCATTCAGCCTGCAATTTCGCTACCTATTCGTCGTCGATGGAGCCGGCCTTGAAGTGGTGGATGTAACTCACCCGGGACACCCGCATCTCGTATCCGGCGCGCGCGTGCCATTTCAAGATGCTCATCGCATCTACGTCGCCCGTACCTATGCTTACGTGGCGGCCGGCCGACAAGGGCTCGGTATCGTGGATGTAACCAGACCGGAACAACCTAAGCTGTACCGGATGTTCGATGCCGCCGGCAAGTTGCACAATACACGTGATGTGGTAATCGGCGCGGCTTACGATTCCGCGTATGCCTATGTCGCGGATGCTACGAGCGGTCTCGCTGTCGTGCAACTCACCGCACCTGACACCCAACCGCGCTTCTTCGGCTTCAGTCCGGCGCCCGAGCCGCAGCTAATCGCCCGGTATGCGACACCCTACCCCGCGACCTGTCTATCGCGGGGATTGGAACGTGATCGCGCCGTGGACGAAACCGGCAACCAGATTGCAGTGTTCGGACGAATTGGCTCGCGCCCCTTCACCTTGCCGGAAATGCAGAAGCTGTTTCTGGATAACGAAGGTAATCCGTGGTTTACCGAGAATTAGTTTGACCCAATGGTGCGTGAGGTGTATACAAAACCGATGAACAGGAGCGAACTTCCCGAACGATCGATTATCGGGCTGTTATGGATCGCACTGGCGAATCGTGTGTACTGCAGATTACAGTTGAACCGCCAATGTTCACTGATCCGTGTGGACAGTCCTATGCCTACATATGGATTTGTTGCGGCACCGGGCGTGTATGCTTGTCGCCCTGGTATCGCTTCCGCTGGGCTTACGCCGTAATAATAATTTGTCAGTGACGCGCTCTCCCAACGTACTCCAAGACTGGGAGTCAGGCGCCAATTACCCAACCCGATTGAATATCGATAACCGATATCTATTTCCGTGCCGTCGTTGCGATGCAGAAGATCATGGGAAATGCCGGTAACAAGATGCCCCCAATCACCAAAAAGATCCAGATTTGCGCCGCCGTCCAGCGACCACCGCCGGGTCTGAATACCGGCGAGTTGCGGAGAATCGCTCGCAGTCAAACGGTTGATGCGCGGCTTGATGAGTACGGAAAAACGGTAGTGCCGGCCATGCGCCGCCATGTAACCGGTACTGAACCCGGCGAAGAAAAACCGGCCGTTGTGATAGAAGATCAACGGTATCGGTGTGATTTGACGTTTGTAACCGACATAACCCGGATCTGCTACTACCAGACCACCACCAAATATCCAGGATGAGCCTGCGTGAGTCGCCGCCTGCGCCAGCTGATCCTGCGGTGCCTCATCGCCGGTTGCATGCGCGCAGGTGCTCATGCCTGCTACTGCCAGCAACGTGACGAGTTTTAACAGAAAAGAAACTGGCGATGAGATGAGCGTGTTTATTCGCATGGCGTGATAGTTCCTGTCTGTCGCACGACAAACTTATCAATCCGACAGGTTGTTGACACCATGCTGGAAGTTGTCTGGCTTGAGTATCCCGTCTACAGGATTATTTATTGAACTGGACTTCTTCCGCCACGATCGCCGACACATCGACGTCGTATTTCTTGGGATCCACGACGGTCTGGATATTCCACTTCTCATTACTGGCTTTATCGTCCGGCAACAACGCCAGATTCATGAGTGTGCGTGGCTTGATCTCCCGCCCCTCTTCATTGCGCACCATCATCAACAGCGGTTTGAGGCGTGAGCTCGGGTTGGATGCCATGACGATCCCGAGAGCGCCGGAACCCACCTGCACCAGACTGCCGACCGGATAGATACCCAGGCATTTGATGAATTCCTGAACCAGGTCCGCACCATGTTCGGCAGCACCTTCGGTACGCAAGATACGCAAGGCATCGGCAGGTGGCACTGCAGCGCGGAACGGATAATCGCCTGTCATCATGTCGTAGGCATCTGCAATCGCAACGATGCGTGCAAGCCTGGGCACAGCATCTCCCTGCAGCCCATCAGGATAACCTTTGCCGTCGATCCGTTCGTGATGTGAACGCACGATCGCCAGCGCCTGTTCCGGAATGTTGCGCGCCAGCTTGAGAACGTTATACCCGTCTGCCGCATGTGTTTTCACTTTGGCATATTCTTCGTCGGTCAATTTGGCAGGTTTATCGAGTATCTCTTTGGGGATACGCATCTTGCCGACATCGTGCAGCACCGCACCCAGGCCGAGCAGATTCAGTTCTTCGTCGGAAAGGTTCAGATGGCGCCCGAATGCAATGGCGAGAATCGAGACATTCAGGCAGTGCTGTGCCGTATGTTCATGCTTCTGATGCAGATTGGTAAGCCAGAGCATCGAGCTGGGATTGCTCGATACATGCTTGACCAGATTCTGCACCACCGCTTTTGATTCCTGGGTGTCGATACTCTTGCCCATGCGCAGATCTTCCATGGTCCGCGTAATGGTCATGTGGGCCACGGCCAGAGTCTTGGTGATAACGCGGATCTCGCTGTGATTAACCAGCGGTGGTCTGTCGGGTGCGCTGCGGGAAGTGATAGTGGTCGTACTGCCTGGCGCGGCAGCGGGACGACTCTGTTCGGCTGCGCCTGTCACCGGGACAGTGGACTGGTTGTCGTCCACATAGACGAATGCGCAAGTAGCCCTGACTTTCTCGAGCTCCTCATCCGTCTCGATCACGAATCCCTGGAACAGGAACGGGCTGCCGACCCAGGGTCGGTCCAGCTCGGCTACATACATTCCCAGTTTGAGATTGGCGACTTCAACCTTGTGCCGCATCTGTTCACCTGCATCCTGTTACGTTGCGCTTGAAATTATGGGAATCCAGAACCCCGGTTTTGGCTCGATTCTACATAACTATTATGCTTATCGGAACCGCATCTACGCCTGTGGGGCAGCCACAAGAAGCCCTTGAAACTCGGCCCTTCGACGTCAGCGTCCTGCCCCAAATCCGCCCTCATCCGAGGGCATATCCAGACCGGATCAGCTCAAGGCGCGGCATGTGGCGGGAGTATAAACCGGCCGAGGGGATAAACGGGGGAATTTGGACGTCTGCCGCGCCTTAAGCGATTTCTCAACGCTTCTGGTATTGCGCCTTGCCAAACAGGTTTTCCCTGGCACTGTCCGACATCTTGGCATTGCGCCGTTCCTCGAGTACCGCCATGCCCTTCTGCACGGCCGGACGTGTCCCGATGCGCCCAAACCAGTCTTTAAGGTGTGAAAAGTCATCCAGCTTCTGGCCCTGCCGATCATGGGAAACAATCCAGGGATAAATAGCCATATCTGCGATTGAATAGTCGCCCGCAACATATTCCTGCCCGGCAAGACGCCGGTCCAGCACGCCATAGAGCCGGCCAGCCTCTTTTGTATAGCGCTCGATCGCGTACGGAATTTTTTCCGGTGCGTAATCGCGGAAATGATGAGCCTGGCCGAGCATCGGTCCGATGCCCGCCATCTGGAACATCAGCCATTCGATTACCTGATAACGTTCGCGCATGGAGACCGGCCAAAACTTGCCGGTCTTCTCTGCAAGATACATCAGGATAGCGCCGGACTCGAACACCGCAAACGGTTTTCCATCGGGTCCATCAGGGTCGACGATAGCGGGCATCTTGTTGTTGGGGCTGATCTTGAGAAAATCCGGCTTGAACTGATCGCCATTACCGATATCGACCGGGTGGACCCGATAAGGCATACCGGTTTCTTCCAGAAAGATGCTGACCTTGCGTCCATTCGGGGTTGGCCAGTAATAAACGTCGAGTGGGTTATTCATCTTTGCTCTACTCCTTGGATAACCTGTATTCACAACCAGCGCCGCGCTACCCAACCAATCAGTTCCAGTAGGCGCTGGGTTACAGCCCGGCGCGCCCAGCGTGATGTCATGACCTGTTCTGATTGCAGCAAATCCGTCCGGAACTGTTTCTCAAGTTCGGCGGCAAGCACCGGTTGGACACTGACCAGGTTGATCTCGTAGTTTACGAAAAAACTCCGATAATCGATGTTGGCGCTGCCGATCGTGCTCCACTCGCCGTCAATCACTGCGGTTTTGGCATGCAACATGCGCGGTAGATATTCGTATATCTTGACACCGGCATGCAGCAAAGGTTCATAGGCCGCATTCGCCGCCCATTGTGCAATACGGACATCATTCTTGCGCGGTACCAGCAGCTTCACGTCCACGCCTCGCCGTGCCGCACGCATCAGCGCATGCTGGGTGCGGTAGTCCGGCACGAAATACGGTGTGCTAAGCCATATCCGCTGTCTGGCAGTAGCAAATTTCATGCCATACAGACGGCGCAAAAACAGACGGCCACGCAGCGAATAATTGCTGATCAAGGCGTCGCCATTTTGCGTCAATATGAAAGGATAACGTCGGCTGTGCCTGCGCCAGAAGGCATCGAACAAAGTCTGTAATCCGCGCGCGAGTTCCCCGGTGACCTTTACATGAGTATCACGCCAGCGTTTCTCACCAAAGACCTCGAGAGAATTTTCACGATGGATATTGAATCCGCCCAGGAAGCCAATACGCCCATCGATCACCAGTATCTTGCGGTGGTTGCGCTGGTTATAGCGCCATGGCTGTCGCCAGTTCCAGCGATGGAACCAGCGTACTTTCACACCCTGCTGCTTGAGCGAACGTTCCAGACTGCGCGAGGACCAGAACAGGGAACCCGCCGCATCCAGATTCATCAGAACTTGCACGCCGGCACGGGCACGTTCACCCAACGCCGCGGCGAAACGCCGGCCGATCTCATCGTCAGCAAATATGTAGCTTTCCAGTTTTATGCTGTACCGGGCAGCACTGATGGCCATCAACATTGCTTTGAATAGCAAATCACCTTCGATATAGATGCGGGGCGGTTCCGACGCACCAGGAACAAGCAAGGGCCGAGGTTTTGATGTTTCGTGTGCTGTCATCAGAATGCGCCAGGCCAAACCCTCGGTATTACCGCATCTTCCAATTCAGATAATCTGGATTGGCACGCAAAAATGCAGCGATAACCTCACCTGAAACGATCACGGGATGGCTTGCTGCAAGCCTGCTATAGTGTACGCGATACACGGCTTGGGACTCACGGGCGTCCATATCCATGAGGCTGCTGCTATACAACATCCGTTACGCCACCGGCACGGGTCCGGGCTTTCATTTTCCCCTGCCTGGAATCGGTTATCTACGCAATACATCGCGTAACCTGACGCGTATCACTGAATTCATCCGCACCATGTCGCCGGATATTGTCGGCCTGATCGAGGTCGATATGGGCTCCATGCGCTCCGCTACCACCAATCAAGCCGAAGCGATTGCCAAAGCCATCGGCCATTCCCCCCGTTATCAAAGTAAATATGGAACTGCCTCAATCAACCGTCGCTTGCCTATCGTCCGCAAGCAAGGCAATGCCTTCCTCACTTCACTGCCCAATGCGGTGCAACGGTTCCACTATTTCGAATTGGGAATAAAGCGACTCATAATGGAATTGGAACTGGATGAGATTTGCCTGTTCCTGGTACATCTTTCGCTGCACTATCGGCACCGCCATCAGCAGATGCACCATCTGTTCTCGTTGGTGCGCAGCGCACATAAACCGGTTATCGTAGCGGGCGATTTCAATACTCTGTGGGGCAATTACGAGATCGAGCTGTTCGCTGCCGCCGCTGGCCTGCAAAATGCCAACGTCCACAACTCCCCGTCCTGGCCAAGCCGGCGCCCGGTTCGGCAGCTGGACTTCATCCTGCATGGACCCGAAATCGACGTGACTCATTTCGAGCTGCCACGAATCATGTTGTCCGACCATCTGCCTCTGGTGTGTGATTTCGAGATAACCGGGAGCCAAGCAAGATGACCCTGATCTTCGTTATCGTTATCCTGATTGCTGCTGCCATCCTTGCTGCGCTGCTGCTGCACACGCACGAGCGGCGACGTATTTTGGGCCGCCCGATCCCGATGGAATCGCTGTGGCAAACGTGGAATATGTTTGATGCGTTAAATGCTGAAGAGCATGGCGCGCGTGAGAACCTGCTTGCGCAGGTCAACATTGATGATCGCGAATCGGTACATCAAAGTCTGCTTGATTTTGAAGCCAGCCTGCATGGTGAAGCCGAACCCATGATCACCTTGCGCAAGGAGCTCATGGACAGTGTCGACCGTCGTCTCCTGAACATGGAGATACTGCAACTTCCCGATGAGGTCAAAGCACGACTGCGCGCGCAGAGCAGTGAGATGTTACAGACCGATGCGCAGGCACAAGCATACATCGCCGCCAATGACCTGCGCATGACGCTGTTGCGCGAATATGCTGCACAGCGTTTTGACGATCGTATCGAAGGCGACTGGTTTGATGTCTACCAGAAAGCTTCACGCCTGAAACAGAAAGGGGCGCGGAATTTCATCCAGCGGACTCTGAACGGTAACCAGAGCAGCGTGGACGACGCACGCTATCAGACCATGACGATCGTGGATCACGAAATCCGCGCCCGGCTGTTGAAGATGCCAGCTGGCGCGCAATTTCCCGGGTTTGGCCCCAACCAGGATGCTGAAGCCGGCAGTTGATATAACGAGTTGCGGAAGCCACTCGCGCTACCTATCATTAGCTGGGTTTCCCAGCCCTTTTACCCTTGAGCATTTGCCCACCGGAGAAATGTGATGTCCGAGACTGCTTCTCAAGCCAACTGGCGGATCGAGCGTGATGCCGACGGCATCGCCTGGCTGTGCTTCGACAAGGCCGGCGCCGGTACCAATGTGCTGTCCGGCAACATCATGATCGAGCTGGGAGAGCGGCTCAAGGAACTGGCCAAACAACCGCCCAAGGGAGTGGTGGTTTATTCGGCCAAGAAATCCGGTTTCATCGCGGGTGCCGACATCAAGGAATTCACCACGCTCAAGACTCCGGACGATGCCTTCAAACTCATCCGTCAGGGCCAACTGGTACTGGATCAGCTCGAACAATTACCCTGCCCGACCGTCGCCCTGATCAATGGTTTCTGTCTCGGGGGTGGCATGGAACTCTCTTTGGCATGCCGGTATCGGGTGGGAATAGATGACGACCGTTTGAGTCTGGGACTTCCCGAAGTGAAGCTCGGTATCCACCCGGGATTCGGTGGCACAGTGCGTTCAACCCGCCTGGTCGGCGTGATCCCGGCCATGAGCTTCATGCTCAACGGTCGCAGCGTGCACAGCCGCGAAGCACTCCGAATCGGTCTGCTTGATCGCCTCGCAAAAGAGGACGCTGCCCGTACAGCCGCACGTGACCTGATATTGAATCAGCCACCGCGCAAAACCCCGCCATTCATGCAAAAGCTGTTGGCATTGGCGCCATTGCGCCCTCTGGTCGCCAGCCTGTTGACCAAACAAGTCGCCGCCAAGGTGCGTAAAGATCATTATCCGGCACCCTATGCCATCATCGAACTCTGGAAAAAATATGCTGGCAGCGACACGATGTATGTCCAGGAGGCACACTCGATCGCGCAACTCATGCTGCACGATACAGCCCGCAATCTGGTGCGGGTATTTCTGCTGCAGGATCGGCTGAAGTCGCTGGGCAAGAAATCCGATCTTAACCTGCGTCACGTTCACGTAGTCGGTGCCGGCACCATGGGTGGCGATATCGCTGCCTGGTCGGCGCTGCGTGGTTTCGAAGTGACTCTTCAGGACCGCGAAGAAAAATACATCCAGCCTGCCCTGAAACGGGCGCAGAAGCTGTTCGAGAAGAAGCTCAGGGGTACGGAAGTTCAGAAAGCGGTGGCGCGCCTCAAGATGGATGTAGCAGGCGACGGTGCCAAAGCGGCCGACGTCGTCATCGAAGCCATCTTCGAGGATGTGGACGCCAAGCAGACTCTCTACAAAGCGCTGGAAACAAAGATGCCGGCCGATGCAGTGCTTGCGACCAACACCTCGAGTATCCGGCTGGAAATGCTGAGTCCTGTGCTGAAGAATCCCAAACGGCTCGTCGGTCTGCACTTCTTCAATCCGGTGGCCAAGATGCCATTGGTGGAAGTCATCCATGCCGAAGATACCGACCCGGTGATGATCAGCAAGGCGCTGGCCTTCACCCGTCACATCGACAAGCTGGCGGTGCCGGTCAAAAGCGCACCTGGCTTCCTGGTCAACCGCATCCTCATGCCCTACCTGATGGAAGCCATGTTGGCAGCAGACGAAGGCATCGCCCTGGAAGCTATCGACCGCGCGGCGCTGGATTTCGGGATGCCGATGGGCCCGGCGGAACTGACTGATACCGTCGGCCTGGATGTCAGTCTCTCTGTCTCCAAGGTCTTCGCTCGTGAATTCAACAAGAAGATACCCGAGAGCCTGGTCAAGCTGGTCGAAGCCGGCAAGCTCGGCCGCAAGACCGGCGAAGGCTTCTATCGCTATCAAGACGGCAAACCGGTCAAGGACAAAAGCCGCGCCCGCAATATGCCGGCCGACCTGCAGGATCGCTTGATCCTGCCGATGCTCAACGAAGCCGTCGCGGTACTCCGTGAAGGCATCGTCGCGGACGCGGATCTGCTGGACGCCGGGGTCATCTTTGGTACGGGCTTTGCTCCGTTCCGTGGCGGCCCTATCAACTACATCCGCGCTACCGGCGTGACCATCCTCACCTCACGGCTGGAAAAACTGGCGGCTGCGCACGGCGAGCGTTTCAAGCCCGATGCAGGTTGGGGTCTGCCGGCCCTCAAGGAACCCAAGGCATGACCTTCGACCAGATGCCCAAGGACCGTGAAGCCACGGTCCGCACCCTCGCGATGCCCAAGGATACGAATGGCCTGGGTGATATCTTCGGCGGCTGGATCATGTCCCACGCCGATATCGGGGGCGCAATCCTGGCCTTCCGTGAAGCCGGAGGCCGGGTAGTGACCGTCGCGGTCAATGACTTCGTGTTCGTCGGCCCCGTCTACGTGGGTGACGTGGTCAGCTTCTATACCGACGTGGCGCGCCGCGGTAACACTTCCATCACTATCGACGTGACAGTATTCTCTCAACGCACGGATGGTGATACCGAGACCTGCGTGAAGGTGGCGACGGCAAAGATGACTTACGTGCGCGTGGGCGCCAATCGCCGGCCGGTTCCGATTGCAAAACACGATTCTAAATAAGCTTTTTTATCAATTAGTTATTGATAGTATTTAATTTAATTTCAAATATTGGATTTAGGCTCCGCGCACCCGAACCGAGGGCGCGGGGGAGTGCTGAACAGAGTGCATATGCTAGACTGCAAAACATTCAAGCCCCTTGCGCGCGAGGGGTTGGCGCACCCATTCATAACAACAAGACCCCAAGGTTTCTAAGGCATGGCGACCAGACCACTCGACCGTGAGCTCGTCAAGAATTTCTCTCCCCTGAGCGGCCTCAAACCGGAAAATCAGGCGGATATCGCCAGCAAGACCCAGGTTCAGGACCTGGGTGCCGGTCGCTATGTGTTCAAACAGGGTGACAACGACAAGCGCACCGTCTATCTGGTCAAGGGCGAGGTTGAGCTCCGCTCGGGCGATAAAGTAATCAAGACAATTACGGCGGGCGGCGACGAAGCCCGTCACCCGCTTGCTCCGCAGATGCCACGCCACCTCTCTGGACGTGCCAAGACCGATATCGAATTCTTCGCAGTGGACAGCGACCTGCTGGACATCATGCTCACCTGGGATCAGACCGGCGCTTTCGAGGTTGGCGAATTACAAGCCCAGGAAGAAACCCCGGCCGACGACTGGATGACTACCATCCTGCAGACCAAGGCCTTCCATCGC
>JBOIBL010000181.1:0-22726 GCA_050739495.1 Gammaproteobacteria bacterium
CTACGGCTATGAGTTTCGCTCCAGAGCGGCGCCTGACTTGCTGCGAATTCCGCAATCACTCGCGATCCCTCATGACATCCGGGCTAAAATGCCAACCGGGATTGGACAAAGTCTAAACCTCCGGACCGCAACGGGCAAGCCACGACGCGACCGATCATCTTCTATAAAATGAACGCGCTTATGAAAAACCCGCAACTGCCTGCCGATCTTTCCGCAACCGTACGTCACGCTCTGGCCGAAGACATCGGCAGTGGCGACCTGACAGCGATGCTGATCGGTGCGGATACGCTGGCACATGGGCGGGTAATCTCGCGCGAGACAGCCACCCTGTGCGGGACTGCGTGGTTCGATGAAGTGTTCCGGCAACTGGATCCCGCGATCAAAGTGCGCTGGTCGGCACGGGACGGCGACTCCATTCAAACCGATCAGGTGCTATGTCAACTGGCCGGTCGGGCTCGTCCGTTGTTGAGCGGCGAACGCACAGCACTCAATTTCCTGCAGACCCTGTCGGGGACCGCAACCAGCGCCCGGCATTACGCCAGCGTGGTGAGCGGCACCGGCGCGGTGATTCTCGACACCCGCAAGACTCTGCCGGGTTTGCGCAATGCGCAGAAATACGCGGTGCGTTGTGGCGGCGCTCGCAATCACCGCATCGGCCTGTACGATGGAATCCTTATCAAGGAAAACCACATCATGGCAGCCGGCGGCATCACCGCCGCAGTCGCTGCAGCACGCAAGCAATCGGCGAGTGTGCCGGTCGAAGTCGAAGTGGAAAACATGGATGAGGTTCGCGCCGCACTCACCGCAGGTGCCGACATCCTGTTGCTGGATAATTTCCCACTCGCAATGTTACGCGAAGCTGTAGTGTTAAATGCCGGACGCGCCAAACTCGAGGCCTCGGGCGGCATTGATATGACGCAGCTGCGTGCGGTCGCCGAGACCGGCGTGGATTATATTTCAGTGGGATCATTGACCAAGCATGTGAAGGCGGTTGACCTTTCCATGCGTTTCGAGTTGTCAGGCGATTAGCGGTTTCAAACCTCGAAATCGGGGATACCGCGCAACAGTCGATCGCATTCGATCTTTTCCAACGGTGCGCTGAACAGGTAACCCTGCATCCTCGAACAACCACCCTTGCGCAGTTGCTTCATCTGCGCCACCGTCTCTACCCCTTCTGCGATCACTTCAAGATCCAGGCTATCCGCCAGCGTGATGATGGTGCGCGCGATCGCCGCATCCTGATCGCTCTTGGCGATCTCCTCGACGAAAGCACGGTCCACTTTCAGGACGTCAACCGGAAGTCGCTTCAGATAGACCAGAGACGAGTGTCCAGTACCGAAATCGTCCAGTGCGATCCGGACGCCCATGTCCTTGAGTCCCTGCAAGATACGGATACTGCCTTCCATATCGTGCATCACCAGGCTTTCAGTGATCTCCAGCTGCAGCACTTTGGGATCAAGATCGGCTTCCTTCAGGGCATTGCGTACAAATTCCAGCAGATTATTAGAGGCAAATTGCCGCACCGACAGATTCACTGCCAGATGAAACGGGCGTCCATTCATGGCCTTGTGCCATTCCTTGGCCTGCAGGCAGGCTTCACGGATGACCCATTGCCCCAATGGCACGATCAACCCGGTCTCCTCAGCCAGCGGGATGAATTCGGATGGCCAGATCAAGCCCCAATCGGGATCCTGCCAGCGTACCAGTGCTTCCACACCGATGATGCCACCGCGGGTCACATCGAACTGTGGCTGGTAATGGAGCACCATCTCCATGCGTTGCAGGGCTTTGCGCAAGGCGTTCTCGCGCGACAGGTGCAGCATCGCCTTGACGTGCATGTCCTGGGTAAAGAACTGGTAGTTGTTGCGGCCGCGATCCTTGGCCTTGTACATCGCGATATCGGCATTCTGAAGCAACACATCCGCATCCTGCCCATCACCCGGGCACAGACTCAAACCGATGCTGCAGGTCAGGTTGGCTTCGGTTTCGCCAAGCAGGATGGGTTCGGTCACCGATTCGAGGATACGCTCACAGATGGTGGTGATAGTCTCGATATTCTGGCATTCCTCGAGAATCACGGTGAACTCGTCACCACCCAATCGCGCCACGGTATCGCCGGCGCGCACACATGAAAGCAACCGCTTGCCGATGGTACGCAGCACGGTATCGCCGGAATGATGTCCCAGCGAGTCGTTGATATTCTTGAAGCGATCCACGTCGATGAACAGCAGCGCGACATTCTGTTTGCTGCGTCGGGCCTTGGACAACGCCTGAGTCAGACGGTCCATGAACAGCGCCCGATTCGGCAGGCCGGTCAGGCGATCATAGTTGGCAAGCTGCCGGAAGCGCTCTTCTGCCTGACGCCGGTCACTGGCTGTGATGGCAAGTGCCACGAAGTCCGCCAGGGAACTGGCAAAACTCGCTTCATCACGCGTCCAGTCGCGTGCGGCACCGGTATGCTCGTGGAAGATGACACCTCGCACCCGCTGCCCGTGCCTGAACGGTGCACCGAGTACCGCTGCGACATTGTTCGGACGCAAATATTCCTTGAGCAAGCCCTGCATCCGCGTGTCGTTGCCGACATCGCTGACAGCGGTAGTACGGGTCTCCTGCAACGCCTTGAACAGATCCGGGCTGCGTCCGAACTCGATGATGGTACCCGGCGAGTTGTCATGACGACCATCATCGAGTACATGCATGCAACGCAGTGCCTTGCTCTCGCTATCCAGGAACCACACGCTGACCCGTTTGCAACGGATCGCCTGCGCCGCTTTCTCGCAGATGACGTGTAATGCACCACGTACATCGCCTGCGGAGATACTCGCCTCGCGTGCTAGTTCCAGTAACGATTGACTGTGGCGGCGCATCCGCTCTTCGCCTTCGCGCAGCTTGGTTTCGACACGCGTGCGTTGCGAGGATTCACCAGTCAGTTCATCCACGATACCGGCGTACGAAAAACGCAGACGCAAGCCCTGTTCGATCTGGAGGTTGGCCCGCCGGGCAATGAAAGTCAGAAACACACCGATCGATGCAGCAATGACGGCGATGCCGATGGCGATCGGCTGAAATGTCATTATCAGGCGCACGATTACCGGTGTCAGGATCACCACCACGAAGAAAACATAGTGTAAGAATCGCGCAGCCAGGACCGGAACAGCCACTGCCGCTACCGTGGCCAGCATCAAAGCAACGAATGCCTGGTGCAACTCCGACTGGGGATGGAAAAACAACACTCCTGCGGCGCCCCACGCAGCACTCAACAATACCGTGGTGAGAAGATAGCTGCGCGCCCAGGCGCCGCTATGTTCGATCCTGATGGTGCGCAGACTGAAAGCTATACCAAGCCCGATGCGCGTCAGAGAAGCGAGGAAGATACAGCCCACCCAAATGACAAGCGTGGTGTGCGAGAAGTCATCCCAGAATAGCCATGCGGCAACCATCGCGCCGAGCGCTGCAGGAAAATCCGCCCATCTGCCAAAATGAAACAGCAGATTGGTCTGTTCGGCGCGAACCTGACGGTCCACTTCGGCATTATTTATTTCCGGACAGACCGCCGTGGTTATTGGCACGCGGGTGGCTCCTTGTTATTGAGCGCGACCACCGCCGTCGCGTAATTCCAGATCAATCTGAACTGTTGAAAACACACATGGATTGCCTCCGGCTGGCATGCGTCCATGCAGAGGATGCTTTCACTTTACTTAATCTGGCCTTGTTTCGCCAGCTTGGGTACCCCCTAAGTACAGAGATTAACTCAATTCTCTGTCTGTCTGGCAGTCCCCCCGACTGCAGGCAAGCCAGGGGTCGCAAGTGGGCGTTCGGCAGGGATTGGGACGTCAGCCGTGCGGCTGATTGCTGAGCATGGCGGACACCGCGGCAGACGACTGCGGCCGGGCATACAGAAAACCCTGGGCCTGCTCGCAACCCAGTTCACACAGCAGCATGTGCTGGGCGCGGGTCTCCACGCCTTCCGCGATGACCTTGATGTCCATGTGCCTGGCCATGGCGATGATGGCACGGGTGATTGTTGCCTGGTCGGCGTCGGCTGGCAGCCCGCTCACGAAGGAGCGATCTATCTTCAGATAGTCCACACGATAGTTGTTGATATAGCTGAGCGACGAATAACCGGTGCCGAAATCATCCACCGCGATATCCACTCCCAGCTCATGCAGGCTCGCAAAAATCTCCTGCATCTGTTCCGGATCGCTCATCATCACGCTCTCGGTGATCTCCAGGACCAGCGAATGAGGAGCAAGCCCGTTCTCAAGCACAACCTCGGTGACCTGTTCCACGAAATCGGCCTGGCGTAATTGCCGCACCGAGATATTCACCGCCAGATGCAGGTCGGTATGGCCCGCCTGTTGCCAGAGACTCAACTGCCTGCAGGCTTCGCGCAATACCCAATGTCCCAATGGCACGATCAACCCGGTTTCCTCGGCAACCGGGATGAAGCGTACCGGTGAAACCAGGCCAAGATCGGGATGTTGCCAGCGCACCAGCGCCTCGACCCCGAGCACGCGTCCGGTATCGAGATCGACGTAAGGTTGGTAATGCAGCAGCAGTTCACCCTGCTTTATCGCGCGGCGCAACTTGGTGCCGAGCAGAACCATCTCGGCAGATGCACGTTTCATCTCCGGGGAATATATCTCGCTGGCATTGGGTGCACGCTGCTTGGCACGGGTCAAGGCGGTGTTCGCATTCTTGAGCAAGCTAGCTGCATCCGTACCATGTTCGGGAAACAACGCGATACCGATGCAAGCTGACAGATAGAGCTCGTGTTCGAGACTGCTGAAGGGTTGCTCAAGAATTCTCAATAGATGTTGCGCCAGGGCGGGTGCGGCGTCAGCTGCATGCTGCTGTTGTAACAATACGCAGAAACTATCCGATCCGAGGTGGTATACGGTACTCGAGACACTGGCATTACGTACCAGATGCTGAGCGTATTGCTGTATCAGGTCATCACCCACGACGTTGCCGAACGATTCGTTGATCAGCTTGAAGCTGTCGAGATCAATAGCCAGCACTGCCAGCTCTCCGGATGCCTGCACGGCTTGTTCCACCGCAAGCTCCAGTTGCTCGTCCAGTACCTGTTTTGCAGGCAGCCCGGTAAGCACATTGTGACGCGCCAGGAACGCGAGCTGTTGTTCGTACTGCTTGAGCCGGGTCAGGTCACTGATCACGGCGATATAATTACTGACCTCGCCGGCCGCATCGCGCAGCACACTCAGACTCAGCAATACCGGATAAAAACTTCCGTTCGCATGCTGGACTTCCAGCTCGCCTTGCCAACGGCCGTCATCAAGCACCGTATCCAGTATCTTCTCACGCATGGCGGTATTGACCCGGCTATCGGTCATGAAAGGCCATAACCCGCCTACCACATCCTGTTCGTCTCGACCGGTGATCGCCGTATAGCCCGGATTTACGGATACGATACGCATCTCCGGATCGAGCACTATCAGACCTTCCGGAATACATTCGATAGTCCGCGCCGCGAGCTTAAGTTTTTCTTCGGCAAGAATCTTGTCGCTGATGTCCACCATGGCGCCCACCATGCGCAACGGTTTGCCGAGCGCATCGTGCAGCACCAGACCACGATCGTAGACATGCGCGTAGCCGCCATCAGCGCGGCGCAAGCGATAGCGTGCTTCCCAGAAACCCTGCCCGGTTCGCGCATGCGCGGTGATACTGCTCCGAATCCGCTCACGATCATCCGGATGCAGGTGGTCTATCCAGTCGCGGACGTTGTCGGCCTTGGTATAACCGAATACTTTCTCCAGTCCATCGTTATGCCAGGTCTCGTCGGTTTCCAGGTTCCAGTCCCAGATCACATCCGTGGTGACGATGCTGACCAGGCGCAAACGTTCTTCGCTCTGCTGCAAGGATTCCTGCATCGAACGCCGCTCGCTGATATCGATGCCCATACCGACGATGCAGTATTGGCCACCGATACGGGCACGTCTGCCGGTAAACAGGCACGGCATGCTGTTTCCGTGCCTGGTCGACAGGGTTAATTCCATGTTGATCTTGCCGCGCTTGAAGGCCGTCGCGACGTTGCGCTGAAATGCCTCGCGCTGATCCGAGACGATGAAGTTCCATGGCCGCATCGCCACGATTTCATTCGGACTGAAGCCACTGCGCCGTTCCAGCTCCTTGTTCCAGCGCAGCATCCTGCCAGTCTCGTCAAACATGAAGAAAATTCCCGGCAACATGCCGAGCAAGCTGCGGGTAACGCTGTTGTCGTCTTCCAGAGCGGGCTGGTCTGCCGCGCTTTCGTCATTGTTTTTATGTTCGCGCATCGTCCGCTCATCCGCTGTAGGCAGTAACTGTGAGGCAACCCTTTCGTACCCCGGACCGGGACATCGGCCGGAGCGAGGTTTTGGTCTTTTTTGCCCAAAAGCTATTTATAGCTGCTTTGGAAAAATAAGCAACCGTAAATTTCAAAAACTGATTAAAATTTGGACAAATTCGATTCAATTAAGCCGTTCTTGAGCACACATTGCCTACGTCCGGCAATTCGTTTCGCAAATCGTCTGCCTCCGAATATTTGCACATAAAAAGCCCCGCACCGATAACGGTGCAGGGCCGTAATATCCAACCAGTATGCGGATGCGCTTAATGCGAGCCGACATTCCCGCTGGCAAAATCCAGCACGGTAGACTGGATGTCGTTTTGCAAATCACTCGATACCTGATCCATCAACCGTTGTTGCGCCAAGGCCGGATCACTGGCGGAAACCTTTAATTCCCAGCGGCGTACTCCGTGCGCCTGCCCGGCACCATCAAGGGTGACCTGCAAAGTGCCGCTGATCCAGTACCATCCATCACGCGGTTGCAATGCAGCATATTCAAGATGCGCAGTCATGGTGTAACCGGCAGCACTGGCGACTGTAAATCCGGCATCGGCGAGTGCACCTGCCAGCAGTTTCTGGACTGCAACCGCGTCCTTGCCGTCCGCCGCTGCGTTGATCGTGAGACGGGCAAGCAATGCTGATCTGTCAGCCTGGAGTTTGCCAAGACTCCACGCTGGCGGGATGCCGCGACCGGTAATATCAGCCACTTGCAATTCGCTCTGCAATCCGGAGCGCTCCGTCTGCGCACTTAATGCATGAGTGGCGGCCGCAATCTTCACAAACAAATCATTACTGGCTTGTGCCTGATCCAGATACGCACGCGTACTGGCGTCGAGGTCCGCGATCTGTGAACGCAGGGAAGCAGCGGCTTTGGCTCTGGAGAGCGTCGCCAGCGCGTAATAGACCCGGGTCTGCGGATCCTGCCAGGTATCCGCGATCTCGACACCCTTCAATACTTGCTCGGTGCGAGTGCTGATGTTGCGGCTCACATCCAGTGCATTCTTTGCAACCGTGCCTTTGGTCGCCGAGTCTGTCTGTGAGAATGACGAACTGTCCTGACTCTGTTCGCTCACCTGCACCGAGAACGTCTTGGCGAGATCGGCACGAGCACGATCCTTGGCGACTGCCAGCTCATCCGCCTGGCCGCGACCGGTTATATAACGCGAAGCGGGATACTGCGTACTCTGCCCCAGCAACCAGTCAGGTTGTGAATTCGGCTTGGGTGCCTGGCTGCATCCGGCCAGCAGCATCAGCAAGGGAAGCGTTACACGGACAAGCAGCGGATTCGTATTCACGGTGAAATCCTCTCTCTGTACTAATAGGAAACAGCATGCCAGGTGGCAAAGGTCATGCGCCCCGGCTTGATGACCACCTTGTCGAAAGTCCTGGTCTCTACCGTATTGCCGCCTCTACCCCGCAACGATACAGTGAGATCATAACTACCCGGAGGCAGTCGCAAACGCGCCAACTGGATATCATCGGGCAGAGTGTTCCAGGTCCGGGTATCGGCCTGATCCACCACGGCGCCTATCAGACTCAGTAATGCGCCGACGCCCTGCTCCTTTTTATCCGCCTGATTCGCCACCGCCTGACGCGCGACGTTGCGGGATATCTCATAGGCAGTGAGCCGCGGCAATTCCGCGCTCAAGGCCCGGGTCGCATCGCGATTCACATCTTCCACTTGCCGGGTGACGGCCGTTTGACCGTCAATCTCGATTGTCGCTGCATCGATATCCGGCATGCGACGTTGCAGGTGTGGCAACGAGATACTGAAAAAGTGACCATTGATCGGATCCTGCACCACTGCAGTAGCTGCTACTTTTTTCGGCGCCAGACCGTTGCTGAACACGAATACCACCTGCCCATCCCCGGTATCACCGGATTGCAATACCGGCGGCCAGCTATCGATGCCGAAACGCTGTTTGTAATCGTCGCGTTCCTGATCCAGCCCCAGATAATCCGCCAGGCGGCACAGACTCATCTGCAAGTCGGGAGGGATGTTACTGTCGGCGACGCCTTCGGCATGATACGCCTGATATGCCTTGCGATAAGCGATCATCGCGTCACTCCAGTCGCCGATATCCTCGTAAACGAGACCGGAAAAATACCGTGCGAAGCTGTCACCACCTTGCGGTGCCGCATCGGTGCCCGGATACAGGCGCTTAAGCAGATCGTCTATCTGCTGCACCTCTACCCGCGCTGAATCCACGTCATCCATCTGCAGATAATTCAGCCCCAGATAGACATGCATTAACAGACGTTCATAGAGTTCGCCCTGAAAACTGCGCAGGTTCTCGGTGAGCGACAATGCCGCTACATTCTCACTGACGCTGGTCGCTTCCAGATAGTCCATCATCCGCTTGGCTTGCTCGAATGCATCTGTGCTGCCGGCATAATCGCCCTGCATACGCAGGATCATGGCCTTGTTCAACAGGTACAGGGTCTGGTCCCGGCCACCCGCCATGGGTTGCAGAGCCTTCAGCGCCGCTGCCGGATTGCCTGCAACCAGCGCTCTGTCCACCTGCTGCATGCTCGAGGTATAGGTCGCGCAGCCAGCGAGAGCCAACAGCAATCCTGCAGATCCCGCCAGACATGCGCGTCGTATCCGTCCCGCCCTCCCGCTCAACATGGGGCGGTCCCGATCCAGCCTGACATCGTCAGACTGTAGTTACGGACGAAAACTGCTGTTTTCAACTACCTTCTTGATTTTCTTCTGCCCGATCCAGGCGATCACGTTGTTGTGCATATTAATGAGCCGCAAATCCACCTGATAGTACTTCACGGCTTTCTTGCCGGCGGCATCGATGATCGTATTGATGGTGCCCTGCATCATGTAATCCGCACCGACCTCCTGACCCATGGCGCTGCGGGTTGCCGCAGCCGCATTCAGATCCTGATCCTGACGTTCGTCACGCACTTCCCCACGCTGGTTGGATGATGCGACGAACTGGACCTTGCCGGAATTAATCAGTTCGCGTTGCATATCGTCGATGAAGGTCGAGACACTGATGTGTTCCGAGCTCAGGTTCTGGATGTCGCCGACGATCACTGTCGGTTGCTGGTTGCCGTGACCACGCTCGTAATTACCGAGCCACGGATCGCCCAGCATCTGGCTGATCATCTGCTGCGCAGTGAGGTTGGCATCGGTATCGTTCCAGTAACCGGATACGTCCGTCACCTGATCCGGTGAGATACGTTGCACCGACGGGGTGGTGGAACAGCCTGCCAGCGTACCCAAACCGATCGCTGCAATGACAACAAACAGATAACGATAAACGCGGTTCATTGATGGCCTCCCTTGGCGGCATTATCGAACAGGTTATCCGCATGTGCGGCAAAATAGTCCTTGAAGGCGGCGTTCATCTGCTGTGATCCAGCCACCATCTGCTTTACGCTCTTCATGTCCAGTTCCGCCAGGCTCCATACCTCACCGCTCTTGGGATTGCGCCAATGGGCGATGATCTGGGCACCACTCACGTTCTGGTTGGTGATGCTCTCGATCTGCCGCGAGACCGAAGCTTCGTTCTGCTGATCCTTGTCCATCCCGACCGATGCCGAGTAATCCTGGGAGACCACCCGCATGATCGAAGACAACACCCGGGCCACTTCGGCGCGTGCCCGATCGTCGGCGGTGGAAGTCTGCAACGACAGATCGTTCATGGCCGGTGCTGTGCCGATACCATGGATCAGCCGCTGGTTATTGTCATCGAGTGCCTGACTGCCCCGGTTGACCCAGTCGGGTGCACCTTCGATACCGAGATTGCTCTTCACTACGGTCCGACCGGAACAGGCTGCAAGTAACAACAGCGCCATGAAGATAAACGCCAGCTGGCCAATACGTCTGCTAAACATCATGTGAATCTCCTGATCATTTGACATGCCAGTGCGGGGCACTGGAGAGCGAATTGCATGACTATGCTACGCCAGCAACCGACGCATGGCACGCGGCAATGCGAACCTTGCCCGGCGCGCGAAGTCTCAAGATACTGGAAACGCGGTTCCGGGAGTACCGTGTACCGGTTTTCGGTGTCACTGTGTGTATGGTATGGAAAAGCAGTACCCTTATCGACATGAGATACATCCCATCGACTATCCCGCCGCAGTTTCGCTGGCTCACTCTCGCCACACTTCTGATAGCGGGCTGTGCGAGTTACAGCGCGCATCAACACGCCAGTCGCCTCGCGCTGGCACAAGAAGACAATGCGGCCTGCCAGGCCCAGGGCTGGCACTTCCCGGAACCGCATTACGTTACCTGCCGCATGTACCTGCAGGACGCGCGCCTGCACAAGGACTGGATGAACCTGCAACTGATGCATCAGACCCAGGCCCAGCCTGCCGGCATCCCCCAGCCCTACCCGTACAAGGAGGCGTACCGGCCGCTGGATCGGGACAATTTCAGCTGCCGGCTATCCCACGAAGCGGGACACGACTACGTGCTGTGCGATGAGGGTGACGATGGCCCCGGCCCGCGCGACTAAACCTGGACCATCGATCTATGAACGCATCTATGCCGAAGTCAGGCGGATTCCCCGTGGCCGGGTCAGCACCTATGGCGGCATCGCCCGTCGCCTTGGCGGCTGCAGCGCAAGGCAGGTCGGCTATGCCATGGCCGCCCTGCCTGCGGGGTCGCGGGTCCCCTGGCACCGGGTGATCAACCACAAGGGCGAGATCAGCCTGCGCGAAGGGGCTGAGCGCCAGCGGGCCCTGTTGGCAGCGGAGGGGGTGCAATTCAGCCTCCGCGGCCGGATAGACCTGTCCCGGATAGGCTGGCCAGCCTGATATTGCCGCGTCTGCATAAAAAAACCTGCCGCCCCCTTGCATAGCTATTGTGAACTTAATAGTATTGGTGACATCTTACTAATGGATGCTCTCCCAGCCGGGCGACTGAATGACCGAAGATGACGCTCCCCTACGCAAGTTCCAGAAAGAACTTAACGCCGGCATCGTGGCGCTGGTGCTGCTCGCAACACTCGCCGCTGCCGATGAGCCTCTGTATGGCTACCAGATCGCCAAGCAACTCGAGCATGGCGAATCCGACTCCGGCATCATGAAACAGGGCACCCTCTACCCCGTGTTGCGCTCGCTTTCGGCCAGCGGCTTGCTGGATAGCCGCATAGAACCATCTGTCTCCGGCCCACCGCGCCGCTACTACACCATCACGCCAATCGGACGTCATGTACTGGACCAATGGCAGGCCGCCTGGATCAATACCCGCGATTTTGTCGATTCCATTCTGAAAGGATGACCGCCATGAATAAATCCGTACCCCGCAGCGTCAAGGATTACCTGGATCAATTGCGCGACGCCTTATCCGGCGCCGATCCAGCCCTGATACAGGATGCGCTGTATGACGCGGAAGAATACCTGCGCGGCGAACTCGCGGAACACCCGGAGCAGAGCGAAGAACAGGTGCTGGCTGCAATCTCGACCAGCTACGGCGCGCCCGACGAAGTGGCCGAGGCCTACCGCGCCACCGAAGTCAAAGTACAGGCTGCCTTGCGCACACCGCGGCCGAAACGGGGCAGTTCGGCGCTGGGTCGCTTCTTTGGGGTGCTGGCCGATCCGCGTGCCTATACTTCGCTGTTCTATGTGATGCTGATGATGTTCACCGGACTGTTCTATTTCATCTGGATCGTCACCGGTACTGCCCTGTCGTTTGGCCTCATGCCCCTGATCATCGGCATCCCGTTTTTCCTGCTGTTTCTGGGCAGCGTGCGGATGCTGTCGCTGGTCGAAGGCCGCATCGTGGAAACCTTCCTCGGCGTGCGCATGCCGCGCCGCCCGCCACATCCCGGTGCGCATACGCCACTATTGACCCATGTGAAGGAACTGCTGGTGGACGGCCGTACCTGGTCCACCATGCTCTATATGCTGATGCAGTTTTTTCTGGGCATCATCTATTTCGTGTTCACGCTTGCATGGCTGCTGATTTCATTGAGCCTGATTCTGGCGCCACTCGAGGTCGTGCTGGGCGGCAGCCTGTGGCTGGATTTGGACGGTCCGGTGTATATCTCCCTGCCCTTTACACCGATCCTGGTGGGCTTCGGGCTGTTGCTGCTTATCAGTCTGATGCACCTCGTGAAAGGTATCGGGTTCCTGCAGGGAAATCTGGCCAAAAATCTGCTGGTGCGAGTTGACGCTTGAATACCGTACGACCTGCCGCTTGCGAACGCACTCCGGGGATGGCACCCTCCCGTCATTCGCCATTGTATAAACGGGATTGAAGCGTGGAATCTCCGGGTACTGAATCCGTCCAGGAATCCCCTGCGTATCCAGCCGCGGCCAATCCGCGCGATGAGATCTGGAACACGCTCACCCATTTCCTGGGCTTGTTACTGACCGTCGGTGCCGCACCGGTGCTGATCACCATTGCGGCGCTGTACGGTAAACTCAGTCAAGTAGTGACGTTCAGTATCTACAGCGCGACGCTGATCCTCACCTACCTGATCTCGACGAGTTATCACTTCGCAAAACCGGGACCATGGAAGCACGCACTGCGCCGTGCCGATCACATCTCGATTTACCTGCTTATTGCAGGAACCTACACACCGTTCCTGGTGGTGGCGGTGCGCGGCGTACTGGGTTGGAGCCTGTTCGCGGTGCTTTGGACGCTGGCATTTATCGGCTTCGTGACCAAACTGAAATTTGGGCATCGCTTCGATGTCCTCTCAACTGTGGCCTACGTGCTGATGGGCTGGATCGGGCTGATAGCATTCGTGCCCCTGATCCACAACCTGCCACTGCCGGCGTTCGTACTCGTGATCACCGGGGGCGTGTCCTATACCGTCGGTGCTGTGTTCTATGCCTGGGAAAGCCTGCCGCTCAATCACGCCATCTGGCACGTGTTCTGTCTCACCGGCAGTGTGCTGCAATTTATCGCGGTGTTTTTCCTGCTCAGACTTTGAACGCCCGCTCGCGCAATTGACAGCAACAAAAAAGCAGCCTTTGAGGCTGCTTTTTTGTTGCAAATGGTGCCGGAGATAGGAGTCGAACCTACGACCTTCGCATTACGAATGCGCCGCTCTACCAACTGAGCTACACCGGCAATTGCGGGGCGGCAGTATAGCGGATGGACCGGACCCGGCAAACCGCTTTGTTTCAGGCTGGCTGCTTGCGCAGCCGGATGATGACCTCGATACCATCTTCCCGGGTCCCCGCCGGCAACACCGGCAACTGCGCAAAACGCACGTCGTCCGGGAAGATATCGATGAGCGCGCCAGTATCGGCGTTGTAAAAATGGTGGTGTACGCCGGTGGTGGAGTCATAAAAAACCCGTGTCGGGTCCACGATCACCTCTCGCACCAGCCCCTTCTCCGAAAACAGTTTCAGGGTGTTGTAGATCGTGGCCTTGGAAACCCTCGCACCGGAAGCCTTCACGGCCACCAGAATCTGCTCGGCCGACAGGTGTTGCGGCTGACGGAACATGACTTCGGCAATCTGGAGCCGCTGGGCGGTGGGAGTGACGTCGTGGGCCTGCAAATGCGCGGCCAACGCGTCACCGGTCAGCGGGTTTTCAGGTAAATCAGGCACTTGTGCATTCACAGTATCGATATGACCAACTGCAGTATATGCGCATAAATTAGCCAGTGTCCACGCAGACCCTACACCCGGAAGGGTGCCGGATCGATGCTGGGCGTACGCATCAACACCAGGTCGGCTGATAATCGCGCCGCCGCGGGTGCCTGGGTGATGCCATTGCCAAAATGTCCGGTATTGAAATACAACCCCGGCATACCGGGACAGGGGCCAATGTATGGGATGTCGCGGGCTGACCCTGGACGCAGACCCGACCATTGCCGTTGCGGGCGGGCTCCCTTCAGCAAGGGCAACAAATCCCATGCCGCGTGGGTCAACTCTTCCAGCGCTGCCGAGGTCACGCCTTTGTCAAAACCTACATGTTCCCGGGTGCTGCCCACCAGAATCTGTCCCGATCGACGCGCCAGCAGATAGCGGCCATGTTCACAGAACATACGGCTTAACAGTCCCGGCGGGCCTTCGAACTGGATGATCTGCCCACGCACTGGCTGCACGGGAAGTTCTATCCCGACCACCGCGGCAAGTTCCCCACTCCAGGCACCGCAGCACAACACCACATGATCGGCGTAGAAATCCCCAGTGGCGGTACGTATCCCGAGTATCTTGCCCTCGCCTTTCAGCAGACTGGTGACCGGCATGTGCTCACGTAGCGGGATGCCTTCATTCAGCACTGTTTCGCGCAAGGCACGCATCAGCTTGGAGATGTTGATCTGGGCGATGCCCGGGACGAATACCGCCGGACGCGCACTGTTCGCGAGTGCCGGCTCCTGACGACGAACTGCTTCCGAGCTCAGCATGTCCACTGCCGTGCCGCTGCTCGCCGCCCAGCTGCGTGCTGCACTCTCTTCTTCGGGCGAGAAACACAGCAACCCGCTCGCAGTCCATTCCGGATCGATGCCACTGGCACGGCGCAGATCGTCTGACAGTACGGGATAGTAGTCCTGGCTCCAGCGTGCCAATGCCGCCACCGGGGCCGATGCCTGCCACGGATACAACGGCGAGAGCACGCCGGCTGCCGCCCGTGATGCTTCACGGCCGGCCTGCCCCCGTTCCACCAGCAATACCGTCAACCCGGCTCGCGCCAACTCGCGTGCCGTCAGCATGCCAATTATGCCGGCGCCGACGACAATGACATCCGAATGTCTGCTCATGTGCCTTGATTCCCGTATCCGGTTTTTATTACTCTTTGAACCAGCCCTTGCACAGTATAGAGCGGGAAACCGCCAAGAACAGCCATCAAGAGGGCGCCCAGGGAGGGAATCATGCACAGGGGACGTGGCTTCACGCTACTCGAATTGCTCATCACGCTGGCAGTGGCCGGGATTCTGGTCACCATCGCCATCCCAGACTTCACCGCCATGATCCGGTACAACCGGGCCGTAACCGCGGTCAATTCGCTGGTCAGGGCACTCAATTTCGCCCGTTACAGCGCCATCAGCCGCAATCGTTACGTCACCCTGTGCCGCAGCGAAAACGGACAGGATTGTTCCAGTGACGCCAACTGGGAGGATGGCTGGCTGATCTTTGTGAACCTCGATCGGGATTCTCCGGCTCATGTCGATCCGGGTGAACCGGTGTTGCATGTGCAGGGACCGCTGCCAACCGACGCACACGTATTGAGCAATCGCACCGCGTTCACCTTCCGGCCACGCGGAACACGCAGCACCAACGGGACCCTGCTGTACTGTTCGACGGCGGATACCCATGATCAGGCATTGATCATCAGCGTCACTGGCCGGATCCGGGTGGAGGATGCCAGCGAACTCACCAACGGCATGAACTGTTCAGGCGGATGACGGAACGGCATTAGCCGCGTGATTCGTTCTTGCGCAATTCTTTCGGCAACGCGAACACCACATGCTCCGGGATACCTATGGCTTCGGTGGCCGTCTGCCCTCCCCATGCCTTGAGCCGCGCCACCACCTGCTCCACCAGCACCTCAGGCGCCGAGGCGCCGGCCGTGACACCGACGGCCAGTTTGTCGACAAGCCATTCCTTACGGATATCGTCCGGACCATCGATCAAATACGCCAGCGCACCTTCGTGCTCCGCGATCTCACGCAGTCGGTTGGAATTGGAACTGTTGCGGGAACCCACCACCAGCATCACTTCACAGCGATGCGCCAGTTTCTTTACCGCGTCCTGGCGGTTCTGGGTGGCGTAGCAGATATCGTCCTTGCGCGGACCGTGCATCTGCGGAAAACGCGCGCGCAATGCATCGATGATGCGCGCGGTATCGTCCATCGACAGCGTGGTCTGGGTCACGAACGCGACCCGCTGCGGGTCCTTGACCGTTAACGTCGCCACATCCTCGGGCGTCTGCACCAGATGGATCGCGCCACCCTGACCGGCATCGAACTGACCCATGGTGCCTTCGACTTCCGGATGACCTTCATGTCCGATCAGGATCACGTCGAGTGCATCGCGCGCATAACGGCTGACTTCCATATGCACCTTGGTCACCAGCGGGCAGGTCGCGTCGAAAACCCGCAGGCCGCGACGCTCTGCCTCGTTACGCACCGTCTTGGAAACCCCGTGCGCGCTGAAGATCACGATGCAACTATCCGGCACTTCATCCAGTTCGTCCACGAACACCGCCCCGAGTCCGCGCAAGCGTTCGACGACATAGCGGTTATGTACCACTTCGTGCCGTACATAGATCGGCGCGCCGAACAGTTCCAGCGCGCGCTCCACGATCTCGATCGCGCGGTCTACGCCGGCACAGAACCCGCGCGGATTGGCTAGCACGATTTCCATCAGCTCATTTACCTTCCATGCCGGGACGGATGCGCCGTTGATGAAACAGCCCGTCCAATATCAACATTATCGCACCGATGGTGATAGCCGAATCCGCGACATTGAAGGCCGGATAGAACCACTGCTGATAATGCACCTGGATGAAATCAATCACGTAGCCGTGCCAAATCCGGTCGATTACGTTACCGATCGCGCCGCCTGCAACCAGCGCCAGCCCCGCGACAATCCAGCGACTGCTGTCTTCGGACAGCCGCCAGATCCAGACCACTATCGCGGCAGTGATGACCAGCGCCAACAGGATGAAGAACCAGCGTTGCCAGCCTGGCTGGCCTGCCAGAAAACTGAAGGCCGCACCGGTGTTGTGGAACAGTACGATGTTGAATACCGGCAACACCCGGATGCTGTCGAACACGTGGAGCTGCGCGGCAATCAGCGCCTTGCTGAGCTGATCGGCGATCACCACGATCAGTGACAACCACAGCCAATGGAGCGTGCCGGATCTAGCTGCGGGTATATTCATGCAAAGTGCCTTGTCTCGCCGTTGCCAACGACGTTCTCCACGCAACGTCCGCATAACCCGGGATGAGCCGGATCGCGCCCGATATCTTTACGATGATGCCAGCAACGTTCGCATTTCTGCCATTTACTGGGCTGTACCGTGATCCACAATCCTGCAGGTTCAACAGCCGCAACAGCATCGGCTGGATGGCCGTCAGCGTCATGCACGCGCGCATAGGAGGTGATCAACGCGAAACGCAATTCATCGCCCAATTTACGCATCGCCGCAGCCAGGCCGGGTTCACAATACAGATCCACTTCCGCATCCAGCGAAGAGCCAACAGTACCCGCAACCCGCAATTTTTCCAGTTCCTTGCGCACCGCTTCACGTACCGTGAGCACGGTCTGCCATAATTCCATATCCAATGCGCCCGCTTCCGGCAACGGATACCAGACAGCGGTGAACACCGAGGTTTCGTGCTGCCCGGGTAACTGCTGCCAGATTTCCTCCGCGGTGAAACTCAGGATCGGCGCCAGCCAGCGCACCATGGCTTCCGCCACATGATACATGGCGGTCTGACAAGAACGGCGAGCGACGCTGTCAGCACGAGTGGTGTATTCGCGATCCTTGATGACATCGAGATAAAAGCTGCTGAGGTCCACGATGCAGAAGTTGTAGATCTTCTGATAGATCAGGTGGAACTGGTAATTGTCGTAAGCCTGACGCACCTCACTCTGCAATTTCGCAGCCTTCGCCAGCAACCAGCGATCCAGGTCCAGTAACTTGTCTGCGGGCAATTGATGTTGTGCCGGATCGAAGTCATACAGGTTCGCCAGCAGATAACGCAGCGTGTTGCGCATCTTGCGGTACGCTTCCGCGGTGTGCTTGAGGATAGTGTCCGAGACCGACAACTCGCCGCTGTAATCGGTAGCCGCCACCCACAGCCGCAATACGTCTGCTCCCAACGAACCGATCACTTTCTGCGGCACGACCACGTTGCCGACCGACTTGGACATCTTGCGGCCCTGCTCATCCACGGTGAACCCGTGAGTCAGTACGCCTTTGTAAGGCGCCTTGCCGCGGATCGCGACCGAGGTCAGCAGTGACGACTGGAACCAGCCGCGGTGCTGATCGGAGCCTTCGAGGTAAAGATCGGCTTTTCCGTCTGCACCGATGCCAAGCCGTTTTTCGCCCACGCAATAATGCACTACGCCGGAATCGAACCAGACATCCAGGATGTCTTTCACTTTCTCGTAGTTTTCTGCATCCTTGCCAAGCAGTTCAGCTGCATCGAGATCAAACCAGGCGTCGATTCCGCCCTTCGCTACACGTTCCGCCACCGCTTCCAGCAGCTCTGTAGTACGCGGATGCAGTTCGCCGCTGTGCTTGTGTACGAACAGCGCGATCGGCACGCCCCAGGTACGCTGCCGCGAGATACACCAGTCGGGACGGTTCGCCACCATGCCTTCGATCCGGCTCTCGCCCCAGGCTGGTGTAAAGCGCACTTGCTTGATCTCCGCGAGCGCATCGTGCCGTAATCCATTCTGATCCATGCCGATGAACCATTGCGGCGTGGCGCGGAAGATCACCGGCGACTTGTGACGCCAGCAGTGCGGATAGCTGTGCCGATAGGGTTCGGAATACAACAACATACCGCGTTCGCGCAGCACCTCGATGATGTGCGCATTGGCCTTGAACACGAATTCGCCGGCGAACAACGGCGTACCGGGAATGAACACGCCGCCGCTGTCCACCGGATTGTCGACCGGCAGTCCGTATTTCATGCCGACCGCGAAATCCTCCTGACCGTGGCCGGGCGCGGTATGTACCGCACCGGTACCGGCATCCAGCGTCACGTGATCGCCGAGAATGATCGGCACCACCCGCTCATAAAACGGATGTTTGAGTTTCAGACCTTCGAGATCCTGGCCTGCAGCATGCGCCAGCGCTCCCTTGAACGTCGCGCCAGTAAGCTGCGTAACCTGTTCCTGGAGCTTCCCGGCGATCAGCAATCGTTGCGGTTTACCATCGACTTCGTATTGCACAAGCACGTATTCGAATTCCGGATGCAACGCGACGGCCTGGTTAGCCGGCAAGGTCCATGGTGTGGTGGTCCATATCAATACCGAGATCGGGCCTTTACCGGCTTCTTTCCCAACCTGCATTTTCGCCAGCAAGGCTTTCTCATCCTGCGCCGGAAACATGACATATACCGACGGCGAGGTCTTGTCCTCGTATTCGACCTCCGCTTCCGCCAGCGCCGAGCCGCAATCCATGCACCAGTGCACCGGCTTCAGACCTTTATATAGGTGTCCGCGGCGGATTACCTCGGCCAGCGCCCGCAACTGGTCGCCTTCGAACTGCGGCGCCATGGTCAGATAGGGATTACCCCAGTCGCCAAGCACGCCCAGCCGTTTGAAATCCTCGCGCTGGCCGTCCACCTGCTCTTGTGCATAGGCACGGCAGGCCGCACGAAACGCCTTCGCGTCCACCTTCTGCCCGGCTTTGCCGATTTTCTTCTCGACCTGCTGCTCGATGGGCAGACCGTGACAATCCCAGCCCGGCACGTACGGCGCATCGAACCCATCCAGGGTCCGTGACTTCACCACGATATCCTTGAGCACCTTGTTCACCGCGTGCCCGATATGGATATTGCCGTTCGCATACGGCGGACCATCCTGCAGGATGAAGCGCGGCTTGCCGGCCCGTGCCTTGCGTATCTGTCCGTACAGATCCTGCGCTTCCCAGCGCTTCAGGAACTCCGGCTCGCGTTGCGGCAGGTTGGCGCGCATCGGAAAATCGGTGCGCGGAAGGTTGAGGGTATCTTTGTAGTCAGCCACGTCGGGTTTCCATCTTGATATCACTTGGTCTGGTTGTTTTGTGCAAGCCACGTGCGCGCTGCCGCGACATCTTGCCGTATCTGCTGCTGCAGAGCGGTCAGGTCCGCAAAGTGTGCATCGTCGCGCAAGCGCTGCAGCAATTCCACACGGAGACGGCGACCGTAGAGATCACCGTCGAAATCGAATACGCAGACTTCCAGCAATGGGGACGTTCCGCCGACTGCCGGCCGTTCACCCACATAGGCGACACCCTCGCGCGGGTCGGTCCCGATGCCATGGATACGTGCCGCAAATATGCCCCGCACCGGCACCACCTGCCGTCTGAGCGCGATGTTAGCAGTCGGGAAGCCCAGCTTGCGGCCGAGCTGCGCACCGTATAGCACGTGCCCGCCGAGCGCAAATGGCCGCCCCAGCAGCGCCGCTGCATGCGCCATGTCGCCCGCCGCCAGTGCCTCGCGGATCCGCGTGCTGCTGATGCGTTCACCATTCACTTGCAGCACGCCTGTGTCCCTCACTTCAAAACCATGCGCCGCACCGGCCTGTTGCAGCATCGCGAAATCGCCACGCCGTGCATGCCCGAAGCGGAAATCGTCGCCCACCACCAGATAGCGCACGCCCAGGCCGCGCACCAGGATGCGCTCGATGAAATCCTCGGGCGACAGCTCCGCCAATTTCCGGTCGAAACGCAGACACAGGACGCGTTCCACGCCCTGTTCGTCCAGCGCACGGAGTTTCTCGCCGAATCGCATCAAACGTGCCGGCGGTGCCGCCGCTGCAAAAAATTCCTGCGGCGTCGGTTCGAACACGATGACCGTGGCGGGTACCGCAAACGTTTCAGCACGTTGCCTGAGTTCGCGCAATACCGTCTGATGTCCCCGATGCACACCATCGTAGTTACCGATGCTGACCACCGCACCGCGGTGCCAGGGTTTCAGATTGATCAGACCGCGAATCAGTTCCACGCCAACTTCCACCGAGTGATGAGGTTCACGCACCTTTGCTGCGCAGGTCGCGGATCCGGAATCCGCTCAGGAACAGCACCGCGAAATACACCAGCATCGCCATGCCGATCCAGAACGCGAGCCAGGCACCACGATGCAATGCACTGCGCGCGAACCAGATATCCACGCCTTTAACGCCCCACCACAACATGCCGCCCATCACCAGATTGGCAATCAGCACCCGTAGCAGCAGCGGCCGCCAGTTGGCGCCGGGCTGGTACACCCCTTCCTTGCGCAAGCCACGATACAAAAACCAGGCGTTGATGAACGCAGCCAGCGACGTAGACAATGCCAGGCCCGCATGCGGCGCGGTCCAGCCATGCACCGCCCAGGGAATGGTGATGATCGCGTTCAACACGATATTCGCGATCACCGATATAACACCGATTCGCACCGGGGTGCGGGTGTCCTGGCGTGCATAAAATCCCGGCGCCAGCACTTTCACCAGGGTAAAGCCCAGCAGACCGATCGAATACATCATCAGCGCTGCCGACGACATGCGGGTTGCGGTGCTATCGAAGGCGCCGTAATTGAACAAGGTCGCGAGGATGGGGCCGGACAGCGCCATCAAACCAACTGCTGCCGGCAACACCATCACGGCGGTCAACCGCAGGGCCCAATCCATGGTAGCGGAGAACCCCAATTTGGATTTGGCAGCAAAATGCTGGGAGAGATGCGGCAGGATCACCGTGCCGAGCGCGATGGAGAACACACCCAGCGGAAACTCCATGATGCGGTCCGCATAATACAGCCAGCTCACACTGCCGGTGACCAGAAACGATGCAATCAGCGTGTCCACCAGCAGATTGATCTGTGACACGGACGAACCGAACAAGGCCGGCAACATCAGTTTCAATATCCGTGCCACGGCTTCGTGCCCGGCCGCCAGCCGCGGACGCGGCAACAATTTCAGGCGCAGAAGGAACGGCGCCTGAAACGCAAGCTGCAACACGCCGGCAAAGAACACGCCCCAGGCCAGTGCCATGCCCGGCTCTGCCAGATGCGGCGCGAGCCAGATCACCGCCGAGATCATCACCAGATTAAGCAGCACAGGCGTGAAGGCCGGCACGCCGAACTTGCCGTAGGTATTCAGTATTCCGCCCGCGAACGCCGTCAGCGAAATGAACATCAGGTACGGGAACGTCACCCGCAGCATCTGCACGGTGAGTTCGTACTTGGTCTCGTGAGCGCTGAAGCCGGGCGCGAAGATCCACACCACTACCGGCGCCGCGATCACCCCTACCAACGTGACCCCAAACAGCACCAGACCGAAAGTCCCGGCCACGCGGTCGACCAGCTCCTTCACCTCGGCCTGCTCGCGGGTGGTCTTGTATTCCGAGATCACCGGCACGAAGGCCAACGAGAAGGCCCCTTCCCCGAAGGTCCGGCGCATGAAATTCGGGATCTTGAAGGCCACGAAGAAGGCATCCATGACCATCCCGGCCCCGAAATAACGGGCCATGACCATATCCCTGACGAAGCCGAGGATACGGGAGAGGAAGGTCATGCCTCCAACCAGGGAGGTAGCCTTGAACAGGGCGCGGGACATGGGCTGAAGTCCTGAAAATCAGGGTGTTTGGTAAAGCCGGCATGATACCGGCCTTCGGCACAGCCCGCCACGCATAAGGCCCTGGTTAGATTGCGAAACCCCTGCAAAATCCGTATAGTACGCACCCTTTCCGGCTGCCCAGAGGCAGTCCATTACAGTACAGGTTTTTTCAGGAGTCTCGACCTTGGCCAACAC
>JBOIBL010000182.1:0-7104 GCA_050739495.1 Gammaproteobacteria bacterium
AAGGTGTTGGCCCGCGGTACTGATCCGGATCGCCTGGAAGCGGAACAATGGCGGCCGGCAACCTGATACGAGGAGGACAGACTATGCATACTGCAATCAAAGCCCGGGACCGGACGGAACCAGGTCCTTTTACTGAGGCGCGCGTAACCGGCGTCTGCGACGGCATATTCGGCTTGTCTGCCGAAACCGGACAGCTGACAGCGCGACGCGCGGCCTCCTGCCTGCTCGAACCGACTGCTGGTGACAGTGTGTTAGCGGTGCAGACCAGTCATGGCAATTGGTATGTGCTCAGCGTCCTGACGCGCGGCGATACGCCGTCGATCATCTCGGTCCCCGCGGACAGCGTGATACGCAGTGATCAGGGAAGCCTCACACTTGCCGCCCAGACCAGCCTGGCGCTGGCCGGCGGTGAACGGGTCTCGATCACCACGACGGCGCTCGAGGTGCAGGCGGAACAGGCGCA
Source organism: Gammaproteobacteria bacterium (assembly GCA_050739495.1). Taxonomy (GTDB): domain Bacteria; phylum Pseudomonadota; class Gammaproteobacteria; order Natronospirales; family REEB76; genus DASSKW01. The sequence goes on from JBOIBL010000182.1 coordinate 464, forward strand.
GGCTTCGTTCAGCGTGTTACGAGCGACTGCCGGATTGATCGAAGCGACCGCTACGCGCGTACGCAATGTCGCGGATCTGTTCGAGACTTTCGCAGACTGCATCCGGCAACGGGCCGGTTCCATGTATCGAGAGGTGAAGGACCTGGATCACCTGAAAGCGGGCCAGATCTATTACAATGCGGAAACAGTGCTCAATATGCGTGGCAAGCATTCGGTGTTGTCGGCGGAAGGCGAAGTGAAGATCGACGGTACCCGGGTGCATCTGGGCTAGGAGAGGATATGTTCGTCAATACTCAGATGGGTGGATTGTATTTCGGATTTCCCGATGTCTGTCTGACCCCGATCGTAGTGCCGGTGCCGATCCCGTACCCGAATTTTGCAACCGGGCTGCTGGCGATGCCGTTCACGGCGGCGCTCAATGTCCTGACCGAATGCATGCCGACTCATACCATCGCTACCATGGGGACCATCAGTTTCGGGGATAACACCGGTGTATTACTCGGTGTATTGTCCGGGTTGTTCATGGGTCCGCACCATACCCTGATACCGAGTTTCACCATGTTGAGCGAAGGCATGCCGACCTCACATCTTTGCAGCATGACTGCGCACAACGGCTTCAGTTTGAATGCACCCGGTCTTTCCATCGTCCCGAGTCAGTTCAACACATTGTGTCTCATGCCGTGAGCAGAAACCGCGAGCAGATGGCCATTTAACGGAGAACCATCATGTCAGTTACAAATCACAATTCCCTTTGGGGCGATGCTTCCGAATTCGGCCGGTTCATGAAGATAGAAACTACCGATTATTCCACCAACAATGCATCGAACGATGATAGTGCGGATGACTATAACCGGTATGCAAACGTAACCAGCGAGTTCTATCATCTGAATGACGATGGAACGCCGAAACTGGATAGCAAAAAAAATCCGGTAGTTCTGGACGAGCAGTCCGGTGAAAGCATCGTTACCCGTATCTACGGCGACGTGTATTTTTATAACACTGGCAATGAATATACCTGGGGCGGAAGTGGAACGACGTACAATTTCGGCAACGGTGCCGAAGAAAACCATATCGGTGTCTCGGACCCGTATGTTCCATCCGACGAGGTGTTCAACATCCCGGAAACTGACAGCCAGAACTGGAATTCCAGCAAGACCTGGGGCCGGGAATATTCCTACGGCAAAGGTTCAGAATATAGTTGGCAGGAGGGTTATGCGGATTCGTCAGATACTTTGAAAAACAACCATTTCTGCAGCTATAGCGTCGGATTGAATTATGAAGAATCCTATACAGTGGCGCCGGCCGGCAAGACTCTGGCGTCGGCTAAATCCGGATTCGCCAGTAAACAGGATAACTGGAGTAGCAGTTCTTTGGGATTAACTGCGGCCACGCTGGGGATATCAAAATCCTACGGCGACGGCTATGAATACAGTTTCGGTAAAGGCTTCTCCATCCAGGAAGGGGACACCGAGGAACACGTGTACGGGCAGTCAACCAGTTACGTGCATGGACACAGCTATGAATACGTCGGCGACAACGATAATCATTCCGATAGCGACTCGACGGTCTATGGCGACAGCACCGAAACCGTACACGGGGATTCCACTTCGACCGTTCATGGCGTTACCACCGATCACCACTGGGGCAGGGCCAACGAGATACTCGGGGGTGGTTCCGCATCCCTGAACATGGGCGGCATGATCGAGATGACACTGGGTGCGGTTTCGGAGACATCGCTGAGTGCCAAGATGGAAATAGCCATGGGCGCGTTCCTGGAGATATGCATGGGCTTGAAGACCGAGGTTTTCCTGGGCGGCAAGATCGAGATATCCGCAGGCGCCAAAGCCGAGATCAGCGTAGCGGAAGATTGCGATTTGGTCGGCGGCGCCAAGATCGAAGCGACTCTGACCAAGATCCAGGCCATCATCGGGCCCAAGCTGATAAGTGCGCCGCTTAATGTAAGCGTGCCGTGAAGCGTGCTTACTGGATCTTTTTTGCCAGAAGTTCCATGACGACTTCGATGGGGGCTGCATAAGTCAGGTCGAGTTGAATCGGCAATTTCAAACCTTTGGCGTTCTGTGATGGCGGCACCAGACCCAGTTGGCTGTTGACCACGCCGATGATCCGGCCCTTGGCGGCGTCTATCAGCGGTCCGCCCGCAGCACCGGTGTAAGCCACGCCTTCCACGTAAAGCTGCTTTACCCGCTGTGCGGTTTCGACTTTTGCCGCCAGTGAACCGCTGCGCATCAGCAGTGCCAAAGCACCGGTTTTCCCGAACGGATAACCCAGATGCATCACCGGAGTTCCCGGGACCAGCATCTCAGCATCTCCAAACAGATTGGCGGGGAGCTTCAGGTTGATCGGCTCGCTGAATTTCAACAGCGCGAGATCATTCTGCTCATCAGTTGTCTCGACCGAAGCCACCAGACAGCGCAGTTTAGGTGAGCTGGTTTGATAGCCAGTGACATCGGTAGCAGGTGAAACCACGATATGTTCCTGACCCTTTACTACATGAGCCGCAGTGACCAGATAGCCGTCTTTGTGCACGGCGAAAGCGGTGCCCAGAAACTCTACCGACTCACCGTTCGGCTTCATCACCATCGCACATAACGGCGCGAATTTCCTGAAAAGTTGTTCCATGAAAGCCTCGTGTAACCCTGGCTCAGTTTCCAGCCAGTAACTCTAGTTGTTGTTGCAGTTCGTCTGCGGACAAAAATTGTAATGGTAAGGTCAGCAATCTCTGGATACGTCGGTCCAGTATCCTGAACATCTCCGCAAACGCAGCAAGGCGGATTTGTTCCGCACCAGCTGTCGCGGTGGGGTCTGGTAACACCCACCGCACGCGTATCGGCGTGCCCGGCCAGTCGTGGACGGGTTCAGCACCGGCCTGTTTGCACAAGGCGATCACGATATCCATGTGCGGCGCATCGCTGCGGCTGAATTCATCCAGATGCTTGCTGCGCAGAGTCGTCACCGGTATGCCAACGGCCTGCAGTATTTCCCGTGTCAGCGGGTGTATCTCACCAAGGGGCCGACTCCCGGCGCTCCAGGCGTGTACATGCCGACCATCCCGTGCATTGAGAATGGCTTCCGCGAGGATGCTGCGAGCCGAATTCCCGATACCGAGAAACAGCACGTTCATGGGGGTATTATGACCCAAGCTCGCACGGTGCAGTTGGTGAATTATTCACCAATTGCCACAGATTTTGGCCAGACACCAAAACTTGTCCCGTGCCGAGCGGTCTCATGCATTCACTTGCACCGCATCCCGGAGAAGTCCCATGTCATTGCGTTCCTGGATATCGTCGTTGGCCCTGATCCTGGTGACGGTAGCCGCTGCCGCGGCACCCGTGAACCAGAGTTTCTTTGGCGACCTGCATTGGCGCCTGGTTGGACCGTTTCGCGGCGGGCGGGTGCTCGCGGTAACCGGGGTGCCCGGTCAACCCAACCATTTCTATTTCGGCTCGGTGGATGGCGGCGTCTGGGAAACGCACGACACTGGCCGCACTTGGCAGCCGATATTCGACAACGAACCGGTCGGATCGATCGGCGCAATCGCCGTGGCGCCATCCGATCCCAGGGTGATCTATGTTGGCAGTGGTGAAGCGGACATGCGTTCCGATATTGCGTACGGCAACGGTATGTATAAATCGACCGACGGCGGCAAGACCTGGAGTCACATCGGCCTGGAAGACAGCTATCAGATCGGCAAGATTCTGGTGGATCCACACAATCCCGACATCGTTTATGTCGCGGCTCTGGGTCATGCCTACGGCCCCAATCCCGAGCGCGGCGTGTTTCGCAGCCGTGACGGCGGCAAGAGCTGGCAAAAGGTGTTGTACAAAAACGCGGATACCGGCGCCATCGATCTCGCCATGGATCCGCGTTATCCGCAAGTGCTTTATGCATCGCTGTGGCAGACGCGGCGTCCGCCGTGGAATGTCTATCCACCTTCCAACGGTCCCGGCAGCGGCTTGTACAAATCCACCGACGGCGGCGACAGCTGGACGCAGATCAAGGGCCATGGGTTTCCGGCCGACGGTCTCGGCCACGTAGGGCTCTCTGTATCGTTGAGCAATCCGGACACCGTTTATGCACTCGTCGATGCAAAGGACGGCGGGTTATACCGTTCCGATGACGCTGGTGCCAACTGGCGCCGGGTTTCCAATGACAAGCGAATCTGGACCCGCGGCTGGTATTTCGGCGGCGTGACGATCGATCCCAAGAACCGTGATATCGTTTATGTCTGCGATACCGCCATGTACAAATCCACCGACGGCGGCCGGACTTTCCTGCCATTTGTCGGTGATCCCACCGGCGATGACTATCACACGTTGTGGATTGACCCGAACGACAACACTCGCATGATTACCGGCGTGGACCAAGGCACGGCTATTTCCGTCAACAGCGGTAAAACCTGGTCGACCTGGTACAACCAACCCACCGGCCAGTTCTATCATGTGATTACCGACAATCAGTTTCCGTACTGGATTTACGGCGCACAACAGGATTCCGGCGCTGCCGCGGTGCCGAGCCGCACCGGCAGCCATTTCGACGGTATCAGCATGATGCAGTTTCATGAAGTTACTGCCGGCGGCGAATCGGGCAACATTGCGCCCGATCCGAACGATCCCGACGTCGTTTTCGGCGGCACGGTGGATAAACTGAACCGGCACACCGAGCAGACCCAGAACGTGGATCCGACTCTGAATTATCCGGGGATTTATCGCAGCGTCTGGACTTTGCCGCTGACCTTTTCAAAGAAAGATCCGCACGCGCTGTATTTCGCCAACCAGCATCTATTCAGAACCACGGACGGCGGCAAGCATTGGGATCTGATCAGCCCCGATTTGACCCGCAATACCTTGACCGTGCCGTCGAACCTGGATGTACCAACCGCTGCGGATACGGCAGTCACGTCGGCACGGCGCGGGGTGATCTATGCCATCGCGCCTTCACCACTCAAGGCGAATGAAATCTGGACCGGCACCGACGACGGCTTGGTCTGGCTCACGCGTGACGGCGGCAAAAACTGGCAGGACGTCACACCGCCGCAAGTTACACCGTGGTCCAAAATCGGCATCATTGAAGCCGGCCACTTCAATGCCGATACCGCATATGCGGCGATCGACCGGCACCGGCTGGACGACTACAAACCGTATATCTATCGTACGCGCGACGACGGCAAACACTGGACCGAAATCAGCAACGGGATTCCGGACGGCAGTTTCGTCAATGTCGTGCGCGAAGATCCGGTGCAAAAGGGTTTGTTGTACGCCGGTACCGAACTGGGCATTTACGTTTCGTTCGACGATGGCGATCACTGGCAATCGTTGCAACAGAATCTGCCGGTAACGTCAGTGCGCGACATCAATGTGCACCAGGATGATCTGGTGATCGCCACGCACGGCCGTGCGTTCTGGGTCATGGATGACATCGCACCGTTGCGACAATTGATGAACCCGGCAATAACCAAAGCCAATGACTGGCTTTACAAGCCGGCGGTTGCCTACCGGATTAAGCTGGCGGATTTCACCGGTACGCCGTTACATCCGGATGAGCCCACGGCGGTCAATCCACCGGTTGGCGCATACATCGATTACTACCTGGGCAGCGATGCAAAGCAGGCGGTGACGCTTGATATCCTCGACGCACACGGCAGCGTGGTACGCCACTTCGCAAGTACCGACAAAGTGGTCAAACCTGACGTCACCAGGATCAATGCGACACCGGATTGGTTTACCGAACCACAGGTATTGTCTGGCGCCGCCGGCATGCACCGATTCGTGTGGGATCTGCATCAGGCAGCGCTTGATGATCCCAAGTCGCCGGGTGTCTGGATGGTTTCCGGAACGTACACGGCACGCCTGACGGTACGCGGTCACGCCTACACGCAGCCGTTTACGGTCAAGGAGGATCCGCGGGTTACAACGTCACAGGCTGATCTTGAAAAGCAGTATGTACTCGCACGGCGTATCGAAGCCGAACGAGCCGAGGTTGCAAAAACCAGTGATCGGGTGATCGCACTGCTGAAGCAGGCGCAGACATTGCAGGGCAAAGCGACCACCGGATTGGCCGCACAACTCGCGGCGTTCCAGGACGCCGCGGTGGACATGACCGAGCTGCATGTGACACCGGTTCCCTACGGCACACCGGGCAGTTCCCCGACCAGGACCACCAGTCTGCATTATCTGGATGGTGCACTCGCCACCCTGCAACAGGCAGTGGAAAGCGCGGATACCGCACCCACTGCCGACGCCGTGGCCGGTTTCAACAAACAACGGCAAGCCAGCCAGGCTGCGTTGGCTGCCTGGAACCGGTTTGAATCGCAGCGCTTGCCGGTCCTGAATCGGGCGTTGCAACAGGCGGGTCTTGTTCCCTTGAAACCGTAATCACTCAGCCGGTCGGGGGCGGTTCCCCACCGTCCCCGACCGGCTGGTATCATGGGTGCAGTTCCAAGATCTTGTACTACTGCCCGTGACTGACAGCGTCCTGTACCCGCTATCTACCAATGCCCGCAAGGTTTTCCTCTGGCAGATGGCGTTCTTCGCCGTCATGCTGTGCGTACTTGGGGTCAGCAACGTTTTTACCGAGCTGAGCGACAATGCCCGCGCCGGTTTTCATCTGCCGTGGTGGGCGCT
>JBOIBL010000183.1:0-6456 GCA_050739495.1 Gammaproteobacteria bacterium
TCCACGATGTCTTCCACCAGACCCCATTTAATCATGTTATGGAAATCGTTATGTACATGACGGTCAAGTGCGGTCAAATCTCCGGCGGTCGCGATGTTGATCCAATGATGGATATTGTTGGGGTACCTCTGTACTCCGCGTTGACTGTGGCCCAATAGACGATGTTGTACATAAAACATTCCCAACGGACTACCCAGGGTCAGCAGATTGACGCGCCATGGCCAGTTCTCACGCCGGGAGATTTCCCATAACGTATCAAACGCGATCACCGAACCAAGGCTATGCCCGACGATCAGCACCTCACACCCGGCTTCCAGTAACGGCCGCAAGCTGTTTTTGACCACGCCTCTGATGCGATCGGACACACCATTACAGTTATCGAAATAGCAACGGGTTTCGGTCATGGTTGAACGAATTTCGTCATCGCCAACCAGCCTCACCAGAAAAGGCAGCATGTCCCCGAGTGTATAAAGCAAGCGCACACGCCGGGTATGCCAACGTGATCGTGACGAAGGCGGATGCATATCTTCAGGCAATCTCTGCAAGAGCCGCTCAACCCATGGCAAGTCGACCGTGATATCCGCATTTCGCCCATAATAGACATGATTCCAGGCAGCGAGATGGAAATTGCCGCTCAACAGCTTCGACACATCTTTATCGGCAGCTTCCGGAATCGCGGCACTAATGCAACGCCAGATCATTGCCAGATGCATCGTGGCTTCCGGCTTGGGGTTCTTGCCGGGGATGAAAACGATATGCCGTTGCGATGGATTCATTGTCGGGATGATAATAAGGAATGTGATTACAGATATCTTTGGGTAATTTACTGCTCATGAACACCATGCCACAAATACTGATCGTCGGATATGGCGAAATGGGGCACGCGCTGCAAGCCCTGCTGGAAGCACGTAATCATGTAGAAATCTGGCCGGTTACACCAGAGCATACAGAATTACCTGACAATGTATTAAGGCTGCTGCCCGAAACGGAACTGGTATGCATACCAGCAGTCGCGCATGTGCCAATCCTGCGACAACTATTCGCTCATCTAACATATGACACCATCACTTTAAGTGTAGCTAAAGGTGTGGATGATGCGGGCTACATCACTGCTGAAATCCTGGCGATGACGGCCGAAACTCATCATCCGTGGGGGGTATTGTGCGGTCCGATGATTTCACATGAAATCATGGCCGGCAAACTGGCATACGCACAAGCAGGCATACATGATCCGGTACTTTTTGGTCGCATCGCGAGGTTTTTTTCGGGCAGCAATCTGCGGCTGAACTATTCCCCCTATCCCCAAGCTGCCAGCTGGTGTGCAGTGTTGAAGAACGTCTATGCACCGCTGTTCGGGATAGTCGATGAACTGCAACTCGGAGATAACGTCCGCGGCTGGTTGCTGATGGCCGTAATCAATGAAATGGATCGCCTGGTTGAAAATCTCTCTGGTATCAAACATACGGTATTCAAAGCAGCCGGACTGGCCGACCTCATGACTACTGTCACCAGCCCCACCTCGCATCACCGTGCGCTTGGGCGGCGTATAGCACGAGGGGATATCAGGGATTTGCATAGTGAAGGCACTCATACCCTGGCGGTATTGAACCGGTTACATCGAATCAAAGCATCAGATTGGCCACTTTATGAAATCGCCGTCGGACTGGTAACGGAGCCGCTAGGTGTACCGGATGCCTTACGCAACTGGCTGAGCATGGTTGTCACGAAATGAAACGGTGACTGGAATCGCCGCTTTTTTCATGGGCTTCCTGGCAGGGGCGGCAGCGTTTCGCCGTCGGATAGGCCTCCAGACGCAACAGCGGTATCTTGTCGCCACAATCCATGCAAATGCCGTAACTACCGGATTGCAATCGCAACAACGCTGCATCAATATCCCGCAATTCCTGAATATCCCGGTGCATGTCAGTCAGATGCATGTTGGTCAACATCTCGGCAAGCGACTCATCCTTAAGATCGTGAACCTGCTCCGAAATGTTCATGCCACCATCCTTGCCTAGTTCCTGCAGCGCAGTGGCAATTTCCCGTTGCAATACTCCGCGTCGGGCCATCAATTTTTCACGGAACGCCCGATTCTTATCGGATCCAAATGGCATCGCATTCATTATCAGACCCTCCATAGCACTTGTTCGACACAGGTTTGACAATAGCTCTCAGTACTTAGCTTAAGCCGGGCTTCCGTTACAGTCCTTGACCTGGATCAATGCCCTGCAGGCGCATCCGAGTATCTTAAATAGCGAGTGCATTTCAGATAGGGATGGTATGGCTGTTCAACTGCTGTTTACCCCTGGTCACCTCGGCCGGTTACCTGTCAAGAACCGTTTGTTCATGGCACCGATGGTGCGCTGGCCGACCTTGGGTTGACACAGGATGCGGTGCACGACACGCCTGAATCAGTCACTACCTGATTTTGGTGATGCATCTAAAACCCGATCTTCCCATGATGGCAAAACGTACGGCGTAACAGACACATTTCGGTGCTTTAAGGTATGGAGAATGACCATGAAAACAATTGATTTGTCTTGCCCGGAATGCAATGAAATAAATGAGCTACTCATCAGTGACCTGGTCAACGGCAAGCAAATCATGTGCCAGCATTGTGCTGAGCCATTGATTCTTTCCCGCTATCGGGATTACTTTGATAACCCACCTATCTGGCACCTGGAAAAAAATGAGCTGCTTGAGGAAGAGGAGCAACGCGCATGAGTGTTTCAGGCGAGCATACATCGAACAAGGCCACTTTGACAGAGAGAAAGACAGAGCAACTCCTGGTAATTGCCGCCGACCGCAGTCGTGCCCGTCTTTTCCAGATATCAGAAAATGAAAGTGACCTCGTTGAAGTTATAGACCTGATTAATTCATCTGCCCGCACCCCCGATAATGAACTGGAACGGGACCGCCAAGGGCGCGGGATGCGCGGCACAACCCATGGCAGACACGGACGCCGTGTCACTTTTGGGGAATCCGGTTCCAAGCGATACTTGAGCATCAACCATTTTGCAACGGAGATCTGCGCCACTGCAGCCGCACATGTTAAAAACATCAAGATAAAACAATGCTACGTAATCGCAAGCCCCGAGTTCATGGGCGTATTACGTCCTAATTTCCAGCAAATGCAAACAGGAATATCCATTACCGAGATTCTTAAAAACGTTACCCGGCGGAACGCGTCGACAATTCGTAGCTATCTTCCAAAGGAACTCTGGCCGAGATATGTCGATGGAGTGAAAATCAGCCCGATTGGGCCAGGTTAAATCGAGGAGACATCATTCATGCTTTCAACAAAGTCAAAATCTGCAAATTCCTCATCCAGCAACGAAGTAACCTTACCTCAAGTCGTGAACCTCGCAATTTTATTGTCAGTCATACTGACTATACTCGGCATACTCGCGCTGACTCTGCCACTCGCAACCGGTATCGCCATCGCGATATTGATGCTGTGGGTTATTTTCTTTGCTGGAGTCGCACATGTCGTGCACGCTTTCGATTCGCAGAACACCGGTATTCGGATACTACGGGTATTGACAGGCAGCATCTATATCATATGTAGCATTTATCTGGTATTACATCCCGCGTTAAGCTTGGCATCTTTTACACTGTTGCTAGCTGTAGTTTTTCTGGTTGAAGCGCTGTTCGAATTGTTCGTCTATTTTCAACTGCGAGGACAACCAGGTGCTGGCTGGGCACTAACCAATGCAATCGGCACTCTGATCCTGGCAATTCTGATAGGCATGAATTGGCCATCCAGTTCTGCCTGGGCTATCGGGATTCTCGTCGGCGTAAACCTGGTGATTAGTGGCGTCACCTTCCTGGTATTCGCGTTCTTGACGCGCCAATTGACGCGGTCCACCTGAACTCGCCCGAACCCCGACTATCTTCGCAGTATCAGGCTCACTTTGACGACAGTCGTATCTTGCACCACTGGTTCTTCCAAAAACCCGAGATGCCGGCAAATCACTCGCATCGCTTGATTCTCACTCAGTACAAAGCCGAACAACGTACCTATCCCACGCTGACGCGCGTAATCAACCAGACTTTGCAGCATCTGGGTACCCAGATGCTGATTCGCGCAGGCCTTCTGCACCAGCAATGCAAACTCCGCGTTTTCGTTATCTGGGTCAGCGCTCATGCGAACCACACCATGAATCTCGGCTTGCATGACATCCATTTGACTCGTGAGTACCAGCGCCATTTCACGGTCATAATCGATCTGGGTAAAACGCGCCGCGATGGTGTGTGGAAATGCTTTCATTGGCACATGGAATCGCATGCGTATCTCTTCCGGGGTCAGCACCGAGAACAGATGCTGTAGCGCCGGTTCATCTTCCGGCACAATGGGCCTTAGCTTGAACTGCCTGCCATCACGGGCTGTCAGACAGGAATCAAGATGCTTGGGATAAGGTCTGATTGCGAGCCTCGATTCTTCGCCCGTCGCGACAAATCGCACCTTGATCCGTGCATCCAGCGCGATTACACCGACGCTATCCGCCAATAGTGGGTTGATATCGAGCTCTACTATCTGCGGGAGTTCTGCCGCCATCTGTGCCAGTTTGATGAGAGTGACAGCAATCGCATCGAGATCAACGGCAACCTCTCCCCGGTAGCCACGCAACAATCGGTAAATGCGGGTACCCGAGATCAGTGCGTGCGCAAGATTCATATTGAGCGGAGGGAGTCCGAGCGCCTTGTCTGAAATGAGCTCGACGGCAGTGCCCCCCTGACCAAACAGGATGACTGGACCGAACTGCGCATCCGTAACGATCCCGGCGATCAACTCGTATGCGTGTTTTTTCTGGACCATGGGTTGCACTGAAAATCCATCTAGAGCCGCGTCAGGACGCAGTTTTCCCAGATGCTCCAGCATTGCTTCGGCGGCAACCTTGACTGCATCCGGCCCACTCAGGCCGAGCGCGACACCTCCCACGTCGGACTTGTGGGTAAGTTGAGGTGAGACGATTTTCAGGGCGATTGGAGTATTGAATTCTTGTGCAGCGGTCGCGGCCTCTGCTGGCGTGGTCGCGAAGCGCGTCGGCACAGTAGGGATGCCGTACGCTGCGAGTATATTTTTCGACTCTATCTCAGTCAGCCACTCGCGTTTCTGTTCAAGCGCCGTACGGACGATCTGGCGCGCGCTGGTGTTGTCAGGGGTGAATTCATCGGGGACCGATGGCGGTGTCTGAGTCAGCAGTTCCTGATTGCGACGGTAGTCAGCCAGATACATGAAGGCCCGCACTGCGTCCTCTGGCGTCTCATAACTCGGGATGCGCGCATCTGCCAGCAGCTTGCGGGCTCCCAACACTGATGCGCCTCCTACCCAACTGGCAATGATCGGAATATTCGGTGATGTCTTTACTGCAGCGAGTACCGCGCTGGCCACATCATCCGGATCACTGACGCCTGTGGGACAGTAAAGTGCAAGGATTGCATCCAGACCCGAATCGTTGCACAGGATATCGAGCGCAGCGCGGTAGCGTTTTCCATCTGCGTCCCCGATGATGTCCACGGGATTATTTCTCGACCAGGTAGTCGGCAATACTGCATCCAGCCGTGTGCGCGTCTCATCTGTCAACTGCGCCAATTGCCCCGCTCCGTCCATCAGTGCATCAGTGGCAAGCACACCCATACCGCCGCCATTGGTAAGGATCGCAAGACGGTTACCCCGAGGACGTTTGGCAAGCGTGAGGATATCGGCGGCGCCAAACAACGCACCCAAGCTCGGCACCCGCAACATACCGGCACGGCGGAATGCTGCATCATAGACAGCATCAGAACCGGCCAACGCCCCTGTGTGGGTGGCCGCGGCCCGAGCACCTTCCGCATGTCGGCCGCCCTTTACCACCACTACTGGTTTGATACGTGCCGCTGCACGTGCTGCCGACATGAACTTGCGGGTATGGGTTACCCCCTCCATATAGGCCAGGATCGCGCGGGTTTTCCCGTCGCCGGCGAGATAATCCAGCAGGTCGCCAAAATCCACGTCGCCCATGTCACCTAATGAAATCAGATGCGAAAAGCCGATTCCTCTTGGTTGGGCCCAGTCCAGGACCGCCGTCAGCAATGCACCCGATTGGGTAATGAAAGCGAGATGGCCCGGCATGGCCGCGGTTGCCGCAAAACTGGCATTGAGCCCGATTCCCGGTATCTGCAAGCCGATGCAATTGGGCCCGAGAATTCGCAATGTGTACGGTTTGGCGGCATCAAGCAACGACTGTTGAAGACCGACACCATCACCTGTGTGGCTTTCTCCAAATCCGGCACTGATGACGATCGCGGCACGATTACCGCGTGCGCCAAGTGCTCCGACAATCCCGGGGATCGTCCCTGCGGGTGTGCAGATCACTGCGAGGTCAGGTGCCTCCGGCAAGCTGGTTACGTCAGGCCAGCACCGTTTTCCGTCAATCTGATCGTGCTTCGGGTTAACGGGAAAAATTTCTCCCT